>NZ_JBHUIY010000017.1:0-87553 GCF_042683125.1 Phaeospirillum tilakii | reverse complement strand
CGGGGATCGCGGCGCCGGCGCCGGCCCCGGCGCCCGATCTGTCGTTCGACGTCGCCCTGTTGCAGGCGCTCGACAAGGTCAGCGCCCGGGTGATGACGATCGAGGCCCCGGTCGGCCAGCCGGTGCGGTTCGGCTCGCTCGAGATCATCGCCCGCGCCTGCAAGAAGCACCGGCCGGAAGACCAGCCGGAAAGCGCCGCGTTCCTCGATATTTCCGAATTGCAGCCGGGACGGCCGCCGCTCGATCTGTTCCGGGGCTGGATGTTCGCCTCCAGCCCGGCGCTGTCGGCGATGGAACATCCGGTCTACGACATCTGGGTGCTGGATTGCCGTCCCCGGATCGCGCCATGACCTCGCGGTGAAAAAACCGCCGGGGCCCATGTCGCGGCGCAACAAAAATTGTCTTTCCGCTGACGCGGCGAAATAAAATATTCATTTTCGCCGAGAATGCAACCCCCTCATGCGAATGCGCTGCCTGCCCATTCGACATTGGTGGTGGCGCGTCCCCCGGGGTAAAGAGCCCAAATGGATTTTTCTGTGGAGCCGGCGTGAATGTATAGAGATCGTATCCTCCTCAAGTCGCTGTGGGGCAAGGTGGTGGGGGCCGAGGAAGCCGCCTTGCACATCCGGGACGGCATGACCGTCGGGATGAGCGGTTTCACCCGATCCGGCGACGCCAAGGTGGTGCCGCTCGCCTTGGCCGAGCGCGCCAGCGAGCAGCCGCTGAAGATCAGCCTGCTGACCGGGGCCAGCCTGGGCAGCGACATCGACAAGGTGCTGGCCGAGGCCCATGTCCTGTCGCGCCGGATCCCGTTCCAGGCCGATCCGGTGCTGCGCAAGGCGATCAATTCCGGCGAGGTGATGTTCGTCGATCAGCACCTGTCGGAAACGGTCGAGATGCTCCGCTCGCGCCAGTTGCCGCAGATCGACGTCGCGGTGATCGAGGCGGTGGCGATCACCGAGGATGGCGGGATCATTCCGACCAGCTCGATCGGCAATTCGGCCACCTTCGCCATCCTGGCCGAGAAGATCATCGTCGAGATCAACCTGCACCAGAGCATGGACATGGTCGGGTTGCACGACGTCTACATCCCGACCCGGCGCCCGCATCGCGAGCCGATTCCGCTGATGACCCCGAGCGACCGCATCGGTCTGCCCTTCATCCCGGTCGATCCGTCGCGCATCGCCGCGATCGTCATCACCGACAAGATGGATTCGTTCGCCACCATCACCCCGCCGGACGAGGAAACCAACGCCATCGCCGGCCATCTGGTCGAATTCTTCCGCCACGAGGTCCGCAAGGGCCGGCTGTCGACCTCGCTCCAGCCGCTCCAGGCCGGCATCGGCTCGATCGCCAACGCGGTGCTGCACGGCTTCATCGACAGCCCGTTCCATGACCTCCAGATGTATTCCGAGGTGTTGCAGGACTCGACCTTCGAGCTGTTCGACGCCGACAAGCTGAAGTTCGCCTCGGGCTCGGCCCTGTCGCTGTCGGGCGAGTGCGCCCGCAAGTTCTTCGGCGACGTCAAACGCTACAAGGACCGGCTGGTGCTGCGGCCGCAGGAAGTGTCGAACCATCCCGAGGTGATCCGCCGCCTCGGCCTGATCGGCATCAACACCGCGCTCGAGGCCGACATCTACGGCAACGTCAACTCGACCCACGTCAACGGCACCCACATGATGAACGGCATCGGCGGTTCGGGCGACTTTGCCCGCAACTGTTATCTGTCGGTGTTCGTCACCAAGTCGGTCGCCAAGGGCGGCAAGCTGTCCTCGATCGTGCCGATGGTCACCCATGTCGATCATTGCGAACACGACGTCGATCTGATCGTCACCGAGCAGGGTCTGGCCGACCTGCGCGGTCTCGCCCCGCGCGAGCGCGCCAAGCTGGTGATCGAGAACTGCATGCACCCGACCTACCGCGACCGGGCCCGCGACTATTACACCCGGGCGCTGACCCGGGGCGGGCAGACCCCGCACGTGCTGGAGGAGGCGTTCTCCTGGCACCTCAACGCCCAGCGCACCGGGACCATGCTGGGCGACACCCCCGAAGCCGCCGCCGCCGAGTAACGGCGGCCGCCCCCTCCCGCCCCGCCCCATGCCTCGGGGAGGGAGGGGGATCCGGTTCCTTCCGGTCCGGCCGGGCTCCACCGGCCGCACCGATCGTTGCCGCCCGGGCGTTCTCGCCCGGGCGGTCGCGTTTTGGGGCGGGATCAGGCGGACAGGTCGCGGATGATCTGTTCGGCGCGGTGGCGCCACAGATGCTCCCGCATCACCTTTTCATGGGCATTGCGGCCGATTTTCTGCAACCGGACCGGATCGGCCAGCGCCTCGCGGGCGACCTCGACGAAATTCTTTTCCGAGTACCAGATGAAATCCTCGCCCGGGGTGAAGAAATTGGCGATGTCGCACGGCGTGCCGCAGAAATAGCTGTAGCCGACCAGCAGGGGGCGGGCGCAGGCCATCACCTCCATCGTGCGGTGATGCAGCCCGAGCGGGCATTCATGCACGTTGAGCCGGGTCTGGCGGTAGATCCGGGCCAGGTCGCTCGGCCGGGTCTTGTCGCCCTGGTAGAACGGGGCGAATTGCGGCCAGGTCAGCCAGCTGTTGCGGCCGCAGAAGGCGACGCTGCCGGTCGAGGCCAGCATGCTTTCGGCGATGATCCGCCGCCGGTACAGCCGGTACAGCCGGGTCTCGAACAGCTCCAGCAGCGGCTGGGGCAGATCCTTCATCTCGATCCGCGGGTTGCTCCGTTTCAGCCGGAACAGGATCAGATCGTGGATCGCCTGAAGGTCGTAGCCATATTCGCCGTAGAGGTTGCTGGCGATGATCTCGTCGAGCAGTTCCTGCACGCTGCAGCAACGCTGGCCATCGACCACGATCGGGCCGTTGAGGAATTCCAGGGGGATCACCGAATGGAGGAAGCCGCACAGGCTGAGATCGAAGCGGTAGGGTTCGCTGTCGTCGGGGTAGAAGATCGATTCGTCGGCCCCGGGAAACAGCCAGCGGCACGAGCCGGGATCGACCTTGACCCCCAGCCGCTCGGGTTGCAGGCAGTAATAGACCAGATCGCTGCCGCCGGCCCCCTCGAGCACCGACACGCCGAAATTGCGCGCGTTCTGGACCCAGGAGACATGCAGCGCCGACGAGCAATCGGCCTCGATCTGGTTGCGCGAGCGGTCGAATTCGAACACCACGTCCGGCTTCCACACATCGAGGAACGCTTCCATCTGCGGGGCCTTCGGCAGGGGCCAGCTGGCGAAGCATTCGATCCCGATCTGCTCGAACCCGCGCTTGAGCCCGAGCAATTGCAGGACCTGGACATTGTCGTCGTTCGAAAACAGCGCGATCCGTTTGAATTTGACCATCATCGCCCCCCTTCAATTTGTCCCGGCCCGACCAAGGCGGCGGGCTTTCGCCCCAACCCAACGGCTTGGCGGCCGCAACCGGTCACGTTCCCCGCTCCCGCAGCCAGGCCTCGACCCGGTCGAGCTGCCGCATCGCCTTGCCGCGCTGGCGGTCGAGCACGGCGGCCCGATCGGCGCAGTCGGCGAACGGCCGCGCGCTCCAGCGTTCGGGCAGGAATTCGTTGAGCAGGATCAGGGCCCAGCGCAGCCCGATCAGCGGCGCCAGCAGCCCCAGCCGCGCGGCGAAATCCTCTTCGGCGCCGTACAGCGCGCCGGCCCCGGCGACGAAGCGGTCGGCCAGGGCCGGGTCGAGCGCCATGCCGGGATGCTGGATGAAATCGGCGGTCAGCTTGACCGGATCGTCCCAGCCGAAATATTCGAAATCGAGGAAGACGAGGCGGCCGTCGGCGCGGCGAAGGGCGTTGTGGAAGCCGAAATCGGACGGGCTGAGGCAGCGCAGCTCGGGCGCCAGCGGGGCGTCGAAATCGCGGCCGAGCCGGCGATAGCCCGCTTGCGCCGCCGCGGCCGCCCGCGCGCGCAGCGGCCGCAGCCGGTCGCCCAGCAGCGCCTCCAGGGCGGGGACC
The DNA here is from genome assembly GCF_042683125.1 of Phaeospirillum tilakii. NCBI lineage: Bacteria > Pseudomonadati > Pseudomonadota > Alphaproteobacteria > Rhodospirillales > Rhodospirillaceae > Phaeospirillum > Phaeospirillum tilakii. The sequence goes on along the minus strand of NZ_JBHUIY010000017.1, from coordinate 83,563 downwards.
GTCGCCAGCCGGTCGAGCCGGCGGCTCAATTGGGCCAGGATCTCGCCGCCGGACAGGCAGGCCTCCGAGGCCAGCGGCAGCGCGGCGCCCACCGGCCCGAGCGCGCGCAGCCGGCGGGCGAAGTCCAGGGCGGCGTCGATGTCCTCGGCGCCGGGGGTGGTGACCCGGGCGCCCTCGATCCATTGATACAAGGCCAGCCCGTGGTCGCGGTCGCAGGCCAGCGCGGCCGGAACCTCGTCGACGCCGTGGTCGCGAAGGAAGGACAGGGCGGTGAATTCGGCCCCCAGCCGGTCGCGCGGGTCATGGTGGCGGGGGGGATAGACCTTGAGGGCATAGGCCCGCCCGGCGCGGTCCTCCAGCCGGAACAGCCGGCTGTTGCCGCCGCCGGCCACCGCCTCGGCCACCGCCGGGTCCTGGCCCAGCAGCCGGGCCGCCTGGGTCCGCAGCGCCTCATCCATCGCCCAGCACCGCCCGGGCCAGCGCGTCCCAGTCGCGGAACACCCGGAACGGGCCGCGCGGCGAGCCCTCGCCGGGATGGAACAGCAGCCGGGTCACGCTGGGGGGAAAGGCCGGATCGAGGAACACCTCCTCCAGGTCGTCGATGAACAGATCGCAGCCGAGGGCGGCGATCCGGTGGCATTTCTCCGCGCGGGTGTCGGCGAAATGGACGTCCTCCCGCCGCAGGCCGAAGCCGTCGGCGGCGAAGAACCGCCGCGCCTCCATCCAGTCGAGCGCGGCCCGCCGCAGATCGACCCCGTCGGGGTCGGCGGCGGCGGTGCGGGTCTTGTGGCTGACGATGCTGACCGCGTGGCCGTGGCGCCGGCAGGCGGTCAGGAACGGGGCGACCCCGTCGATCAGGCAGGCCTCGCCCATCCGGCTGCCATAGGCCACCGCCTGCATCCGCATCCACAGCGTCTCGCCGTCAGGCTGTTGGCGGATGCGGTCGCGGATGTCCTTCTTGTCGCCGGGGAAGCCGGGCGCGAGCCAGCCGGCCTCCTCGGCGATGCGGCGGAACAGCGCCGCATAGCCCGCGATGGTGTTGTCGAAATCGATCCCGATCCGCATCGCCGCCATGATATCCCAAGCCGCGGTGACCGAAACCGGTCACCGCTCCCTCACGCGCCGGGCGGGGCGCCCAGGCGCCCCTTGGCTTTCGCGCCACGGGGCGCGCGGCCCCTGGGGCCGTGCCAATCCGTGGTGAGGATTCTCCTCACCACGGCCCGGCATCAGGTCAGCTTGATCTCCTGCATCCGCTTGATGTTGAAGTACAGCGGATTGTTGAGCGGGTCGGTCAGGCGGCCGTCATGGATGGCGGCGGCGAGGCTCTGCACCGCCTCCTCGATGGTGTGGGTCAGCTCGAAGCCGATCTCGTCGCGGATCCGCTTGCCCGACACCCGGTAGGAGCGGGGATCGTTGGTCGGTTGCAAATCGATCAGCACATGCGGCCCGATCACCTTGCGCACCAGCCCGGCCAGTTCGGCGATCGAGAAATTGGTGTCGCCGGCATTCCAGATCTTGCCGTCGATCCGCTCGGCCGGCTGGCGCAGCAGGTGGAGATAGACCGCGCACATGTCGTCGATATGGATGTTGGGGCGCTTCTGCGGCCCGCCGGTGACGCGGATCCGGCCGTTGTTGACCGCCTGGTTGGTGAAGATGTTGACCACCAGATCGAGCCGCTGGCGCGGGGCATAGCCGCAGACGGTCGAGGGCCGGATCACGCAGACGGCGAAGCCCGGGGCGCGTTCCTCGAGCAGCACCTGCTCGCACAGCGCCTTGAAGCGCGAATAATCGGTCAGCGGTTCGAGCGGCAGATCCTCGGTGACGTCCTCTTCCTCCTTGACGCCATAGACCGACGAGGAGGAGGCGTAGATGAAGCGCGACACCCCGGCCGCCTTCGCCGCCTGCACCAGCGGACGGAAGGCGTCGTAATTGATCGAGCGGCCGAGGGTGGGATCGAGGTCGTAGCTCGGATCATTGGAGATGCAGGCGAGGTGGATCACCTGATCGACCCCCTCCAGGCTCTGGCGCACCGTCTCGGCATTGCGCAGGTCGCCCTTGATCTGGCGCAGGCGGGGATGGTCGTTGCAGGCGGGAAACACCTGCTTCCCCTCGCCGTACAGATAGAGATCCAGCACGGTGACGGCATAGCCCTCGGCCAGCAGTTTCGGCACCAGCGCCGACCCGACATAGCCGGCCCCGCCGGTGACGAGAACATGTCCTTGGCTCATTTCCCTGCTTCTCCTTGCATGTATCGGGGCATGGTCGCGGGACCGGTCCGGCGCCGCTCAGGGCGCGGGACGGTCCTGGCCCAGAAAGCGGAACCAGTCGCGGGTGGCGTCCTCGATCTTGTCCACCGTCCAGACCGGTGCCGCGCGCCAGTAATCGATCGAGTCGAGCATCGCCTTGACCCCGTCCTCCAGCGACACCCGGGCCTGCCAGCCGAGGCGGGCGCGGATCCGGCCGGTGTCGGCGAAGGTGCAGTCCGGCTCGCCCGGGCGTTTCGGGATGTGGACCACCGGCCCGCCCAGCAGCTCGACCAGCCGGTTGACGCTGTAGGTGTGGCCCGAGCCGACATTGAGGCTCTCGCCCACCACGTCGCTGGCGGCGGCGGTGACGAAGGCGTCGGCGACGTCGGTGACGAAGGTGAAATCGCGGGTCTGCTCGCCGTCGCCGACCACGGTGAAGGGGTGGCCGGCCAGCTTCTGGGCCAGGAACACCCCGAACACCGCGCCATAGGTGCCCGAGGTGCGCGAACGCGGGCCATAGACGTTGAACAGCCGCAGCGCCATCGCCGGCAGCTGATAGGTCGCGGCCCAGTGCAGCACGATCTCCTCGCCCAGCCGCTTGGTCAGGGCATAGGGATACATCGGCCGCATCGGCGCGGTTTCCGGGGTGGGGTAGAGGTCGGGAATGCCGTAGCAGGACGAGGAGGCGGCATAGAGGAAACGTTTGACCCCGGCGGCGCGGGCCGCCTCCAGCACCGCCATCGTGCCGTCGACGTTGGCGCGGTGATAAGGCCAGGGCTGCTGGATCGAGGGAACGATGTCGGCCAGGGCGGCGAGGTGGAACACCCAATCGATCCCGGCGAACAGCGGGGCGATGGCCGGATCGTTGATGTCGGCGACATGGACCGACAGCGCCGCCGGCTGGCCGAGATGGGCGAGGTTTTCGAGCCGCCCGGTCGAACAATTGTCGATCACCGTCACCTGATGGCCGTCGGCGAGCAGACGATCGACCAGATGGCTGCCGATGAACCCGGCTCCTCCCGTCACCAATGCTTTCATGTCGTCCAGTCCTGTTGCGAGGGCGCCCGGCCCGGCGGGGGGGTCACGGCTTCGCCCCGGCCGGCGCCGCGAAGTCCCGCTCCGCCCGGCTCAGGCTGGCCGGCGTGCCGATGTCGCGGTGATAGTCCCGGTTGGCGAAGGTCTGGATCCGGCCGAGAAAGGCGGGAATGATCTGGGTGCTGAGATCGACCTCGGGGGTGCCGAGCGCGGCGATCGCCGCCAGCACCTCGGGGTCGAAGATGTAGACCGCGCCGTTGGCCTCGCGGCCCGGCGGATCGGCGACCTTCTCGTGGAAGGCGGTGACGATCCCGTCGCCGTTCTGCTCGACGATGCCGCAACTGGCGGGGTCGTCGGTCTCGAAGGTCATCATGGTGATCGCCACCCCGGGCGGGCGGCGGCGATGGCGCTCGGCGAAGGCGGCGAGGTCGAACCGGCTGAGATTGTCGGCATGGGCCACCAGGAACGGGGCGTCGGCGAAATGGGCCCGCTGGCGCAGCAGGGTGCCGCCGGTGCCGAGCAGGGTCTCCTCGTGGGCCAGCACCACCCGCCGCCGCGTCGCCTCGGGCAAAGCGGCGACGAAGGCCTCGACCCGCTCGGGCAGGTAATGGGTGTTGATCACCACCCGCTCGCAATCGCGCAGCAGGTCGAGCCAGTAGCCGAGCAGGGGGCGGCCGGCGATCGGCACCAGACATTTCGGCACGGTGTCGGTGAGCGGCCGAAGGCGGGTGCCGAGACCGGCGGCGAGCAATTGAGCACGCAAGATCACGCTCCGGCGGCCCTGGGGAACAGACAAGAACAGCGGCGAGCAAACCATGGCGGCGCTGAATTATTCCTTAACGGGCCGCCTCCGTCCCCCCGCGCGCCCGGCGAAGGGCGCGCCCGGCGCGAACCCCGCGCGCCCGGCGAAGGGCGCGCCCGGTGCGAACGTAGAGGGTTTCTTTACAAAATCCCTCCTACGATCCGGCTCCGTCGGGTTTTTCACCGTCCCCCGCGTCGCGGAGAAGCGAGGTTTTGCTTTGCCCCCGTCATTGTCCCTCCCAAGGCCCCGCGGGAGAGTGGCGTCGGTGCCGTCCTGACCGTCTCCCCGGCCTGCCACGAGGTGGATTTTCACGATGACTGGACAGCTTTACAGCCACCTGAAGTTCGTTAATTTTCCCGACCGGCTCCAGGCCCTGCGGGAAGGGCGTCTGGCCGCGCCGGTTCATGTCCGCATCAAGCCGGTCAACCGCTGCAACCACAATTGCTGGTACTGCGCCTACCGCTACGACGACCTCCAGCTCGGCCAGGACATGGTCGAGCAGGACGTGCTGCCCGACGCCAAGATGTTCGAGATCGTCGACGATCTGGTCGAGATGGGGGTGAAGGCGGTCACCTTCTCCGGCGGCGGCGAGCCGCTGCTCTACCGCAAGATGCCCGAGGTGGTCGAACGGCTGGCCCAGGGCGGGATCGCCATCGCCGCGCTGACCAACGGCTCGGCGCTGTCGGGGCGGGTGGCCGAGGCCTTCGCCCGCCACGGCACCTGGATCCGCATCTCGATCGATGCCTGGGACGACGAATCCTACGCCATCGGCCGGCGGATCAAGCACGGCGAATTCAGCCGCGTGATCGACAACATGCGCAATTTCACCCGCTCCGGCACACGCTGCGTGCTGGGGATCAGCTTCATCGTCACCAAGGACAATTACGCCCACATCCCCGAGGTCTGCGCCCTGTTCAAGAGCGCCGGGGCCAATCACGTCAGCCTGTCCGGGGTGGTGGTGGACAATGACGGCCGCACCAACAACGCCTATCACGCCCCGTTCTATGCCGAGGTGGCGCGCAAGATCGCCGACGTGCAGGAGCATCTGGTCGATTCGACCTTCCGCATCACCAATTATTACCACGAGATCGAGGAACGGTTCGAAAAGCCCTATCATTTCTGTCCGTTCCAGCAGTTCCAGACCATCATCGGCGCCGACGCGATGGTCTACAGCTGTCATGACAAGGCCTACACCGCCCGGGGCGCGCTGGGCTCGATCAAGGACCGTTCGTTCAAGGATTTCTGGTTCTCGCCGGAATGCCGCGACAAGGTGTGGGCGATCGATCCCGCCCGCGACTGCCGCCATCACTGCGTCGCCCACAAACGCAACCTGATGATGACGGAACTGCTGGCGCTCGATCCCGACCACGCGGCCTTCGTCTGACCCGCCGCCCGCGATGAATCCGCCCCCGTCCGCCCCCTCCCTGCCGGCCTGCCACCTGTGCGGCGGCGTCCTCGCGCCGGTCGAGGGGGCGGCGGCGCTGGCCCGGGTCACCTCGGATTGCCGGCCCTGGCCGGCCGGCGGCGCCCTGGCGGTCTGCCGCGCCTGCGCGACGCTGCAAAGCCCGGTCGATGCGGCGTGGCGGGACGAGATCGCCGCCCTTTATGCCGATTACGCCGTCTATGCCCAGGCCGGCGGGGCCGAGCAGCGGGTGTTCGCCCCCGGCGACGGCGCCGCCCAGGCCCGCTCCGACCGGCTGGTCAGCGCGCTGTGCGCCGCATTCGACCTGCCCGAGACCGGGCGGCTGCTCGATTTCGGCTGCGGCAACGGCGCCTTCCTCGCCGCCTTCGGCCGGGCGCGGCCGGGCTGGCGTCTGACCGGGCTCGACCAATGCGCGGTCCATCGCGCCGCCATCCTGGCCCTGCCCGGGGTCGAGGCGTTCCTGACCGAACCGCCCGAACCGGGCGCGGCGCGGTTCGATCTGGTGGCGATGATCCATTCGCTCGAACATCTCCCCGATCCGGCCGGCGCGCTGCGCGAGACGGCGACGCTGCTGACGCCGGGCGGGCGGCTGTTCCTGGAAACCCCCGACCTCGCCACCAGCCCGTTCGATCTGGTGATCGCCGACCATGTCTCCCATTTCACCGCCGCCACCCTGACGGCGGTGGTGCGGCGGGCCGGGCTGCATCCGCTGGCGCCGCCGGCCGGCTGGGTGGCCAAGGAACTGTCGCTGGTGGCGGCGGCCGGCGGGGCGGCGGGGGGCGAGCTCGCCCCGGCCGATCCGGCGCGGGAAAGTCGCCGCGCCCGTGCCCTGCTCGACTGGCTGATGGCGGTGCTGGCGGCGGCGCGCGGCGCCGGTCCCGGACTGGCGGTGTTCGGCACCTCGATCAGCGGCACCTGGCTGGCCCAGGCCCTGGCCGATCGGGTCGCGTTGTTCATCGACGAGGATGTCAACCGGATCGGCCGGTCCCATCTCGGCCGGCCGATCGTCGCGCCCGACGCGGTGCCGCCGGGGCAGCGGGTGGTGCTGCCGTTTCCGCCGGCGGTGGCGGCGGGGCTGGCCGGCCGGCTGGCGCCGCGCGGCTGGGATCTGTTGTCTCCCCCCGCCCTGGAAGGAAGCGGTGATGCGTGAAATCGACCTGCTGACGTCGGTCCATACCAGTACCAAGCGCGACTACCTCGCCCGGGTCAACGCCTTCGACAAATCCGAATGCGCCGGCGTGGCCAAGCGGTTCGGCTATGATTACTGGGACGGGGACCGGCGCTACGGCTATGGCGGCTACCGCTATGACGGCCGCTGGCTGCCGGTCGCCCAGGCGCTGGCCGCCACCTACGGCCTCAAGGCCGGCGACCGGGTGCTCGATGTCGGCTGCGGCAAGGCGCATCTGCTGCTCGAACTGACCCGGGCCGTGCCCGGGATCGAGGTGGCCGGGCTCGATTTGTCCGATTACGCCATCGGCGCCGCGCCGGAGGAGGTGCGCCCGCTGCTGCGCCAGGGCAACGCCACCGCCTTGCCCTGGCCGGATCGCAGCTTCGATCTGGTGTTCTCGATCAACGTTCTCCACAACCTCTACAATTTCGATCTGCGCACCGCCCTGCAAGAGATGATGCGGGTGACGCGCGATCATGCTTACGTCTGTGTCGAATCCTATCGCGATGAGCGGGAGAAGATGAACCTTCTCTATTGGCAGCTCACCTGTGAATCGTTCTACACGCCGCAGGAATGGCTCTGGTTCTTCGATCAGAGCGGCTACACCGGTGATTATGGATTTGTCTATCATGAGTAAGAACATCATCACCCCTGAGGACGATCTCGCCTGGGCCTCCGACGTTCTCAACGGCCTTGTCACCACCCTGGGCGAGATGCCGGCGTGGCATGGCGCCGGCAGCGCCCTGCACGGGCTGCTGGCCCCGGTCGCCCTGCGCGCCGCCCGCCTGCTGTTCGGCGATCCCGACGGGTCGCCGCGCGCCTTCCCGCCGTTCGGCGCGCTGCGGATGCCCTATGTCCAGATGGGCGCGGTGGATTCGGTCGATATCCTCAATCTCGACGAGATGCTGCTGTTCGCCTTCTACTGGCGCAACCGCCATCTCTACCGCCGGGTGGCCGATCTCGGCGCCAATATCGGCTGGCATTCGCTGCTGCTCAGCCGGTGCGGCTATCAGGTCCGCGCCTGGGAGCCCGATCCGGAAACCTATCAGGTGCTGGAGCGCACCCTGCGCGACAATGGCTGCACCGAGGCCGAGCCGATCCGCCGCGCGGTGTCGCACCATGCCGGCACCGCCCGCTTCGTCCGGGTGCTGGGCAACCGGACCTCGAGCCACATCGAGGGGGCCAAGGCCGCGCCCTATGGCGAACTGGAGCGTTTCGAGGTCGAGCTCGACGCCTATGCCCCGATCGCCGCCTGGGCCGACCTGATCAAGATGGACATCGAGGGGCACGAGGCCGACCTGCTGTGCGCCACCGACGCCGACGCCTGGGCGGCGACCGATGTGCTGGCGGAAATCGGCACGCCGGAAAACGCCCAAAAAATTTATGGTCATTTGACCGGCCTTGGCGTGTCGATCTTCAGTCAAAAACTCGGCTGGCGGCGGGCGGAAACGGTCGAAGACGTGCCGACCCACTACAGCCAGGGCAGCGTCTTTTTGTCGCGACGGGAGCAGATGCCCTGGTAATGGCGCTATTTTTTGATTATTCTGAGTCTAAACAGGTCCGCTCCGCCCCGCTTTACTGTCGGGGCGGGCGGAGCCGGGCCGGCAGTGTCCACAGCTTGGTAAGGTGGTGGTGACATGCGTGTCATGCTCGTGATCGCCAATGCGGAATGGTACAAGCCCGGAACCTTCTGGCACCTGCATCCCTACGCCCTGGCCCTGCTGGCGGCGATGCTGGACCGCCACCGCCATGAGGTCCGCATCGTCGATGCCAACATCGACGCGCTGACCCCGGAAGCCTTCGGCGACGTGGTGCGCGACTGGGCGCCCGATCTGGTCGGGGTGTCGGTGCTGGCCAACGAATTCGCCATCACCGGCCATGTCGCCTGCCGCGCCGTCAAGGCGGTGTCGCCCAGGATCGTCACCGTGCTGGGTGGGGTCTATCCCACCTCGCGGCCCAAGGACGCCATCGCCGACCCGGCGGTCGATTACGTCGCGATCGGCGAGGGCGAATATCTGTTCCGCGACCTGCTCGAACATCTCGAGGGGCGCGGCCCGCTGCCGGCGCGCGGGCTGGCCTATCGCGACGGGGCGCGGACGGTGATCCAGGAGCGGGCGCCGTTCATCGCCGATCTCGACGCGCTGCCCTATCCGGCGTTCGAGCTGATCGATTACGGCCGCTACGCCACCCAGGTCTACAAGCACATCGTCGATGCCCCGCGGGCGCTGCCCTTCGCCAAGATGATCACCAGCCGGGGCTGCCCGATCGGCTGCACCTTCTGTCAGGTCGAGGCGATTTCCGGCAAGCAGACCCGCTACCAGTCGCCGCAACGGGTGGTTGACGAGATGGAGTGGCTGGTCAAGGAATACGGCGTCAAGGCGATCGAGTTCCTCGACGACAATTTCCTCGGCCGCCCGGCCCGCTCGCGCGAGATCTTCAGCGAGATGATCCGCCGCCGGATTCCGGTGGTGTGGAACGCGATGAACGTCAGCGCCTTCTACCTGTCGGAAGAGCTGCTGGAGCTGATGCGCGAGGCCGGCTGCCAGTATGTCTCGATCGCGGTCGAATCCGGCGTGCCCCGGGTGCTGAAGGAACTGATCCACAAGCCGATCGATCTGGCCCACGTCAAGCGGCTGGTGGCCAAGGCCCGCGCCCTCGGCCTCGACACCAGCACGCTGTGGGTGGTCGGCTCGCCCGGCGAGACCTGGGACGAGATCCTGACCACGATCCGGATGATCGAGGAGATCGACGCCCATTACGCCAAGATCAACATGGCCACCCCCTATCCCGGCACCAAACTGTTCGACATGGCGGTCGAGGGCGGCTACCTCTCGCCCGATTTCAGCTTCGACGACCTCGCCTGGGGACAGGCGACCTTCTCCACCGAGGAATTTTCGGCGGCGGAACTGACCATCCTGCGGGCGTTCGAGTGGGACCGGATCAATTTCTCCGACCCCGACCGGCGGCGGGAGATCATCCGCATGATGGGGGTGAGCGAGGAGAAGCTGGAGGAAATCCGCCGCGCCACCCGCAGCAACGCCCTGGCGATGGCCGCCCGTCAGGCCACCGAGGTCAAGCCGCGGCCGGTGCGGACGCTGGCGCCGACCGTGGTCGGCGACATCGCGATCGCCGTCAACGCCTGAGGAGGCGAGGTTTGGAGCAGCATGAGGTATCGGCGATGACGGTTCTGCTGTTGGGCGGCGGCGGCAAGCTGGGGCAGGCGCTGCGGCGCGCGCTGGGCGCCGATCACGATCTGCACGCGGTCGGTTCGCGCGATCTCGATTGCGGCGATCCGGCGGCGGTCGCGGCACTGGTCGAGCGGGTCGTCCCGGCGGTGGTGATCAACGCGGTGGTGTTCGGCGGGGTCGAGGCCTGCGAGCAGGACCCGCAGCGGGCGCTCCGGGTCAACGCCTACCTGCCGCGCCAGCTCGCCCGGCTGTCGCGCGCCCGTGACTTCCAGTTGATCCATTTCAGCTCCGACGCGGTGTTTTCCGGCGCCAAGGGCGGCGCGCCCTATCGCGAGGACGACATCCCCGACCCGATCAACATCTACGGCCTGACCAAGCATCTCGCCGACGTGTTCATCGCCGAGGAGGCGGAACGCTATCATCTGCTGCGGGTCGGGATGGTGTTCGGCGACAATCCCAAGCAGCATCAGTTCTTCGAGAAGATGGTGGCGCGGGCCCGCCAGGGCGAGGCCCTGCGCGTCGCCGACGACGTCATCACCTCGCCCACCTCGGCGGGCGACGTGGCGGCGCTGGTGCGGCGGCTGATCGCGCCCGGTTGCGACCTGCCCACCGGCCTGCTGCATGCCGCCAATCGGGGGCAGGCCAGCCTGTTCGAGTTCCTGCGTTTCGGTCTCGACCGGCTCGGGCTGCACCCGGATCTGACCCCGGTGGCCTCGGCCACGTTTCCCGGCCTCGGCCGGCGGACCACGGCGACGCCGCTGGCCTCGGCGACGCTGGTGGCCCGGCCCTGGCAGGACGCCCTGGCCGAGTACTGCGCTTCATTGCATCCTCAATCCCAGTCGGAGAAGGAGGCCTGACCCATGGCCGACATCTACAGTATGAATGGCGGCAAGGTTCTTCACCACATGGACCGTGTCCTGGACTGGAAGGCCGGCAAACGCATTGCTCCCGTTCACATCGATGTGGGCTTGTCGAAGGGGTGCAATATCCATTGCAATTACTGCTATGGCATCACCCAGGCCAATGAGTTCAAGAAGGGGGCCCACAAATGGTTCCCCGAGGACCGGCTGCTGGCCTATGTCCGCGACGCCGGCAAGGCCGGGGTGCGTTCGATGGCGCTGATCGGCGAGGCCGAGCCGACCCTCAATCCCGCCGTCTACGACGCCATCATCGCCGGGCGCGAGGCCGGGGTCGACATGGCGCTCGGCACCAACGGCCTGCTCTATGACGAGGGGCCGAAGGGGCTGGCGGCGATGGAGCACCTGACCTGGCTGCGCTTCAACATTTCCGCCGCCAGCGACAAATCCTACCGCCGCATCCATGCCAGCAAGGATTTCGACAAGGCCTGCCACAAGATCCGTTTCGTGGTCGAGCAGAAGCGCCAGCGCAACCTCAATCTGACCGTCGGGCTCCAGATGGTGCTGACCCCCGACACCGCGCCGGAAACGGTGCCGCTCGCCAAGCTCGGGCGCGAGCTTGGGGTCGATTATCTGGTGGTCAAGCAATGCGGCGACACCGTCGAGAACGTTCTCGGCGTCTACGAACATCTGGGCGAGTACGGCAGCTTCGACGAGATGCTGCGCGAGGCCGAGGCGCAGAGCACCGACAGCTACAACGTCATCGTCAAGTGGCAGAAGATCCAGGCGGCCGGCAAACGCTCTTACAACTCCTGCCTCGGCGTGCCGTTCCTGCTCTATTCCAGCGGCGACGGCAAGCTCTATCCCTGCGGGATGTTCTTCGACTGGCGCAGCGACGAGTTCCTGATGGGCGATCTGTGCGAACAGAGCTTCATCGACATCCTCAACAGCGACCGCTACTGGCAGGTGGTCGAGCGCGTCGCCTCCGTGATGGATGTTCACAAGGAATGCTACGCCAACTGCCGGACCAACGAGATCAACAACGTGCTGTGGCAGATCACCCATCCGCCCGAGCACGTCAACTTCATCTGAACCGGACCAACGGCGGGCTGCCGCCCGCGCCCGCTCGGGGGGGAAGCCCCCCGAACCCCCCTTTTTTTTGAAAAAGGGGGGGCAGGGAAGGGGGGGAGCGTGGTGACGGAAAGCGGAAGCGGGCAGGGGGCGGAAATTCACTGCACCCTGATCCTGCCCCTGGTCGGGCGGCGGGTGCTGATGCAGCTGCGCGATGATATTCCCGGCATTTATTATCCCGGGGAGTGGGGCTATTTCGGTGGCACGGTGGAACCGGGGGAAACCGTGCTGGCCGGGGCGTTTCGCGAGCTGGAGGAAGAGATCGGCTACCGTCCGGCCGCGCTGGAGCCGCTCGATTCCCGCTATATCCTCGATCACCAGCGTTGGATCACCCTCCATTCCTTCTCCTGCCCGTTGACGTGCCCGCCAGAATCCCTGGTGTTGGGGGAGGGGATGGATTTCGATCTGATGTCGCTGGAGGAGTTCGAACGGGGGGAGAAATTTTCCCCCCGCCTGGGCCGGCCTTATCCGGTCCAACGCTCGCGGCATGTCCGCGAGGTGTTCCATCTCGCCTTGCGGCGGGCCGAAATCAGCGCCGGCGCCTGCGCGGACTGACCGCGCCGGCCGGGCGTTCTATTCGGCGCCGCGATAATCGTGGACCAGGAACCGGTGGGAGCAAAGCCCGTATCCGCCGCAATCCGAGAAGGAAACGGCGTATTTCTCGATGCATTCGGCCCAGGCCCGTCTTTCGCCCAATTGCGGGTCGCCCCGATTGCAATTGTAGTCGTCGAAATAGAGATAGGCGCCCTTCGAAACCAGTCCCCGTGAGAACAGGCCGTCGAGCACGTCCCGCGTCGAGGCGTAGAGATCGCAATCGATGTGGACGAAGGCGTAGCGGGTCGGGGCGGGAATGGTCTTGACCGTGTCGCTGTACCATCCCTCGAAGATCCGGATCCGGTCGGCCGGTTGCAGGTGGCGTTCGACCATGCCCCGCAGGGTTTCCGCCGACACCCCCTTGCAGACCCCCTCGCCCCACACCCCGTCCCGGACGTGGAACGAATCGGCGTCGGTTGCCTCGGTGATTTTCGGCAGACCGGCGAAGCTGTCGAACAGGTGCAGCTCGCGGCCGAGCAGGCCGGAGGCGGCGCTGTGCTGGAGGAAGGTTTCCTCCGATTTGGCGATGCCGAGCGCCAGCGCTTCCGCCGTCATCCCGGTCATCGTGCCGAATTCGGCGACATGGCCGGGGGTCGAGCCGACATAGGTGGCCATCACCCCATTGAACAGGGTCTGGATGATCTCGGTCTTGTAATCGTCGATGATGATTTGTGGCATGGCTTTCTCCGTGAAGACCGGGATCGGTCCGCAGTCACGACGACAGGCCGAGCAGCGACCGGCACAGCGTCAGCAGATTGGCGGTGCGCTGCCGGCTGATCTGGCTGCAGGTGGCCATCACCTCGTCCTTGCATCCGCTTGATTTGAACAGAAAGCTCTGTTCCATGAACCAGCGATTGATCGGGGTGGTGTTCTGCTGGATCCAGTGCGCCAGATAGAAAATCCCCAGCGGCTGGTCGCTGCGGTATTCCTGGCCATAGCCGCGCGGGGTGATGTCCGAGATGCACAATTCGTCGGAATCCGTGGCGAAATAGATCTTGTCGGTTCCCGGCGTGAAGTGGGACAGATAATCGCCGTCGATGGTGGTGGTGAAGCCGGCATGGCCGCTCGACCGCTTCACCGCCACCGGATGGAGATGGGCGGAATGGACGATGAAGCCGATCTCGGGGTGGCGCCACAGCATCAGCGACGGCCAATTGACCCGGATCACATCGGCGTACCAGCGCATGTCATGGGTCAGCGCCTGATGCAGCCAATGCAGATGCTTGAGCATGATGTCGACCAGCACCCGCCCCGGCAGGGCGAGATACTCGCCATTCACCACCCAGGCGCGGAACAGCGGCTCGGCGCCTTCCCACTCGATGCGCGGGGCGCTGATCACGATCGCCTCGTAGCCCTGATCGAGCCGGCGCTCGATCATCCCGAGCGAGCCGTCGGCGATCACCCAGTCCGGGGCGAGAAACACCAGATGCTCGGTCCGGGTCTGCTCGATCGCCATCTTGTGGACCATCGACAGCACCGACCAGACGGTCTGGCCCTGCTGGGCCCGTTCCTCCGGGCTGCGGATCTGCTCGGCCGACAGGATCACCAGATTGACCGGCATCAGCGAGGCGAGCAGCCGATAGGACGGCGCGGCCTGGATCGTCGCCGCGTCGGCCGCGGTGGTGTAGATGTTGTAGCAGGATTCCCCCCGCTCGCGCAGCGAGGGGATGTTGCCGGGGGAGAGTTGGGATGGCAGCGAAATATCGACGAAGAAACGGGTGAATTTCTCGCCATAGACGAGATTGATGATGTCGAGCTTGGCCATCGTTCTCTCCGGCCGGACCGGTTCCGGCGTGTCGCCCGTCCGTCCCGGCGGCGGTCAGCGAATGGTGTAGATGAACGGCGAGGGTTTGTCGCCCGCGCCGGGATTGGCGCGGATCTCCGCCAGCAGCCGGGTCAGCCACGGGCGGAACAGCAGGAACAGCAGGGCGGTGCGCCAGTGACGGCCGCGAATCGCCTGTTGGAGCAGGGTGCGGAGCAGCAGCGCGTCATCGCCCGGTGCGGTCATGGTCTCGTTTCCCTTGGCTGACGGGGTCAGGCGGCGAACCAGGCGCCGCTGTCCACCTTGCTGGTGATGACGTCGAAATAGAGCCCGGCGATCCGCTCCTCGCCCTCGGGCGAGAGGTGGACGTTGTCGGCGAACAGATATTCGTCGGCCCCGAAGGCGTGGAAGGCGCGGTGGACGTTGACGATGTCGGCGTCGAGCCGGTCCATCCGCTCGCTGATCTGGTCGAACAGCATCTTCATGTTCTGGAACCCGTTGCCGAGCGGCGTCTCGTAGGGACGATGACTGGCGTGATAGGCGGCCTCGTCCGGGTGCAGCGCCCCCTTGCTGCCCATGAAGGGTTGCAGCCCCCACAGGAACTTGCCGCCCTTGGCGGTGACGAGATCGGCCAGCTGGCGCTTGCGGAACAGATAGGCGTTGATCACCGCCTGGGGGGAATTGCGCATGTTGATCACCCGCTCGCCCTCGCCGGTGACCGGGCGATTCTGGCTGTTGTGCAGCAATTGCGACCAGCCTTCCAGATTGTTCTGGTAGCAGATCTTGTGCTGGCTCAGCAAAGCGGTGTCGTTGACCACGCCGTAGCACATGTCGTTGAAGCCGTCATGGCCGATCACGATGTCGGGCTTCAGTTCGTCGGCGAACAGGATCTGGTTGAGGATCTCGTTCAGCACCACGTTGCCATGCTGGCCCATGTTGACCACGGTGAAGCGCGGCCGGCCGGCCTGGGCCTCGGTCCAGGCGCGCAGGCGCAGTTCCAGCCGGTGGGTCATCATCTCGGTGTGCAGGCAATCGAGGCTCCAGGCCGCCGAGCCGCCATAGAGGATCACCAGCTTGTGGTCGGGGGCGCGGTCGCGCAGATCGCTCGGATCCTGCGCGATCCGCATGCCGAACTCGTTGAGCGGCCCCACCCCCAATTCACGGAACAGGTAGCCATAGGGGAAATAATAGAAGAAATCGGTGCCGGTGGGGGACAGCCGGTTGAAGGCGTGCGCCTCCCAGGCGGGATAGATCTTGCGGTAATCCGGGATCGACAGCGGTTCGAGCCGGGCCCGGAAATAGGGGTGGGCCAGGCTGAAGCGGAACAGGCTGGTCCGCCCCGCCCGCTCGCCGAGCGAACTGGTCACCACGGTGACGATCGGATCCTGGTCGTTGGCGGCGATCAGGGCGATCTGGGTGATGGCGGGATCGAGGCGGCGCAGGTCGATCTCGGCCACGGCGACGCCGAACGCCTCGGCATGGCGGGCGCTCCAGGAGCCCAGCCCGCCCAGGATCACCGGTTCGCCGGGCAGGTTGACCTCAAGCGAGGCGAGGCAGCGGCGGAAATCCCGCGCGCCCAGATCGAAGCCGGGCAGGAGCAGCAGAACGGACATCGGTCTTACTCCTTGCCGATGATGAAGTTCGACATCACCAGGACGTCCAGCCCGCTCCACAGGAAGGTCTGGAGGGCGTCTTCCGGCGAGGAGACGATCGGTTCGCCCCGGCGATTGAACGAGGTGTTGAGCAGCACCGGCACCCCGGTCAGCCGGTCGAACTCTTCCACCAGCCGGCGGAAGCGGCTGCCGCTTTGGGGAAACAGCAACTGCACCCGGGCGGTGCCGTCGGCGTGGGTCACGGCGGGAATCACCGCGCGTTTGTCGGGGCGGACCCGATGCACCGCCAGCATGAAATTCTCCGGCTGGCTGCTGTCGCGCGGCGGCTCCATCTCGAAATAATCGGTGGCCTTCTCGCTGAGGATGGCGGGGGCGAAGGGGCGGAACGGCTCGCGGAACTTGATCTTCTCGTTGATGGTGCGCTGCATCGTCGGCAGGCAGGGATTGGCCAGGATGCTGCGGGCGCCGAGCGCGCGCGGTCCCCATTCGAACCGGCCCTGATGCCAGCCGACCACCTTGCCCTCCTGGAGCAGGGCGGCGACGCGGGCAAAGAACGCGGCCTCGTCGCCGATCTCGGTGACGCTCGACACCGCCGCCTGTTTCAGCGCCTTGCGGATCGCGTCGTCGCCATAGGCCTTGCCCAGATAGGCCGAGGTCAGCGGCTTGGGCCGCGACAGGCCGCGTTCGACGACGCGGTGATACAGCGCCGCCCCCAGCGCCCCGCCGGCGTCGCCGGCGGCGGGATGGATGTAGAGCGGAACGCGCAGCTCGCGCAGGATCCGCCCGTTGGCCATCGAATTGAGCGAAACGCCGCCGCCCAGCACCAGATTTTTGACCCCGGTCCGCCGGATCGCGTCGCCGGCCACGTCGAGGATGACTTCCTCGACCACCTGCTGGAGGCTGGCGGCGATGTCGGCGTAATGGCGGCTCAGCGCCTGGACCGAGCCCGGTTCGGCCGGCTGCGAGCGGTCGCCGATGTCGAACGGGCTCTCCGGCGCGCGCGGCTCGCCCAGCAGCTCATACAATTTGGGCGAGGCGAAGCTGTCGGTCGGGTTGAAGAAGTTGAAATAGGACAGATCGATCTTGAAGCGGCCCTGGCCGTGCTGGATCAACCGCCTGATCTTGTCGACGCTGGTCGGCTGGCCGAACCCGGCCATCCCCATCACCTTGTATTCGCCTTCATTGACCTCGAAGCCGAGAAAGGCGGTGATCGCGCTGTAGAGCAGGCCGATCGAATGGGGATAGGTGTACCGGTGGAGCACCCGCAGCCCGGAGCGGTCGGCGAGACTGATGGTGGCGGTGTCGAATTCCCCCACCCCGTCCAGCGTCACCACCGTCGCCTGCTCGAAGGGCGAGGAGAAGAACGACGCGGCGGCATGGGACATGTGATGGCTGATCAGGTGAATCTTGCCGGGATCGATCCCCAGATCGGCGGTGATGCGCGGCCTGACGTCGAACTTGCCCTGGCGGAACCAGCTTTCCACCGCCCCCTTGAGGAAGGGGAGGCTGCGGGGAAACGCCCGCGCCGCATTGGCGAGCAGACGCTCGAATTTCAGCAGCGGCTTTTCGTAGAACACCACCGCGTCGAGTTCGCTGGCGGCGATGCCGCCCTGTTCCAGGCAGAAGGCGATCGCCTTGGCCGGGTAGGACGCGTCATGTTTGTTGCGGGAAAAACGCTCTTCCTCGGCGGCGGCGACGATGACGTCATCGATCAGCAAGGCTGCGGCGGCATCATGGTAGTCAAAGGAAAGGCCCAGAATCTTCATCGAACCCACCCAAGCTCAGGGCGCCGTAATAAGGGCATTGCGCCAGCGTGAAGGAATCCCGCCCCCGGGCAGGATGGTTTTATCCTAAAAATTACGGTGCATTCTCGTGGTAAACATTTAATCCCCCGTTAAATGATCCACCCCGCTTCCGGGCGCGGCCCGGCCCCCCGCCGGGCGCGCGCCGCGCTCAGGCGGCGGGACGGCCCAGGCGGCGGATGACGGCGGCGGCGATCGCCTCCCCGGTCAGCCCCTCGACCCGCCGCGCTTCCTCCTGCGACGGCACCTGAGGGAGGAAGCGGTCCTCGATCCCGAGCGAGAGAAAGCGCGCGGCCGGACGCGGCTCGGCCTCGGCCAGCCATTCCGCCACCGCGCCGCCCAGCCCGCCGATCCGGCTGTGCTCCTCGACCGTCACCACCAGCGGGGTGGCGGCGAACACCGCGCCCAGATAGTCGAGATCGAGCGGCTTGACGGTGTGCAGGCTGGCCACCCGCGCCGTGATCCCCTCGGCGGCCAGCAGTTCGGCCGCCCGCAGCGCCTCGGCGGCGATCGGGCCGGTGGCCAGCAGCGCCACGTCGGCCCCCTCGCGCAGGGTCTCGGCCCGGCCGAATTGGAACGCGGGCGGGGCGGCATGCAGCGCCGGCTCGCCCTTCTTGCCCAGCCGCAGATAGAGCGGCCCGGACAGGGTCAGCGACGCGGCCATCCCCAACTGGAGTTCGACCGGATCGCACGGACAGAACAGGGTCATGTGCGGCAGCGGCCGCAGGATGGCGAGGTCCTCGAAGGTGTGGTGGGTCGGCCCCAGCTCGGCATAGGACAGCCCGGCCCCGGTGCCGGCGATCACCACCGGCAGGTGCTGGTAACACAGATCGAGCTTGATCTGCTCCAGGCAGCGGGTGGTGGTGAAGGGAGCGATGGTGTAGGCGAACGGGCGGTAGCCGTTCATCGCCAGCCCGGCGGCGACGCCGATCATGTTGGCCTCGGCGATGCCGCAATTGAAGAAGCGGGTGGGGAACTTCGCCTTGAAATCGTCGAACAGACGATTGCCGATGTCGCCCGACAGCAGCACGACCCGCTCATCCGCGCCCGCCAGCGCGGTGACCGTCTTGGCGAACAGGTTTCTCATGCCGCCACGCCCAGTTCCCGTTTCGCCGTGGCCACCTCGGCCTCGGTGGGGATGCGGTAATGCCAGTTGTTGTCGTCTTCCATGAAGGAAACCCCCTTGCCCTTGACGGTGTGGGCGATGATCGCCCGGGGCCGGGCGGCGTCGGCCGGCGCGCTTCCCGCCAGCGCGGTGCAGACCGCGCCGAGATCGTGGCCGTCGATCTCCTCGGCGTCCCAGCCGAACGCCCGCCATTTTTCCGCCAGCGGCGCCAGGGCCAGGATCTCGTTGCTGCGGCCGGTCCCCTGCCACTTGTTGTAATCGACCACCACGGTCAGGCGGCCCAGCCCCTGCCCGGCGGCCAGCAGCGCCGCCTCCCACACCGAGCCCTCGTTGCATTCGCCGTCGCCCAGCAGCACGAACACCCGCGAATCCTGCCCGGACAGGCGGGCGGCCAGCGCCATCCCCACCCCCATCGGCAGGCCGTGCCCGAGCGAGCCGGTCGCCGCCTCGATCCCGGGGATCTTGCCCGGGGCGGGCGGATGTTCGCCGAACGGGCTGCCGATCCGGCCGTAATCCGCCAGCAGCGCCGGCGGGAAGAAGCCGGCCTCGGCCAGCACCTGGAACAAGGCGGGGACGGCGTGGCCCTTGCTCAGGATGAAGCGGTCCCGCCCGGGCGCGGTCGGCGCGGCCGGATCATGGCGCAGGATGTGGAAATAAAGCGCGACCAGGATATCGACGCAGGACAGGCAGGAGCCGAGATGCGGCGTGCCGGACCGCCAGGAATTCTCGATGATCCGGGCCCGCAATTCGCGCGCCCGCCGGTCGAGGGCGGCCAAATCGAAAGATGGGGTCATGCGCTGAAATCCTGCCTCGCCATCATCATGCTCTCCGTTCCGTTTTCCCCGGGAGATCGAAGGGACGCGGGCGCTGCCCGCACCCAGCCCCGGGCCGCAAGGCCCTTGGAACCCGTTCCCTTGTCCGGCGTGCCCCGACCATCGAGGGGATCCAAGGGCCCTCGGCCCTTGGCGGGTGTGGGCGGAACCCACATTGTCACGCCCAATCCAGTTCGCGCAGCAGATCCTCGGGGTCGAGCGGGCTGTTGCCCAGCCGCGACACCTGGCAGGCGGCGGCCAGCGCGCCGAGATAGCTGGCCTCCCAGATGTCGCCGCCGACGCACAGCGTCATCGCCGCGCAGGTCAGCAGCGAATCCCCCGCCCCGGCCGGGTCCTTCGGCTGGCTGTTGAGGGCGGGCAGGCGGTCGGCCATCCAGGGCTCGTCGCGGGCCGGATCGGGGCAGACCAGCATCCCTTCCGCCCCCAGGGTGATGATGACGTTGCGGGCGCCGGCCCGGCGCTGGAGGCTTTCGCCCAGCACCGCCAGACCGGATTCGCTGTCGCGCATCGCGAGGCGCGCCTCGCGCTCGGTCGGGGTCAGCAGTTCCATGCCGTGGAAGCGCGACACGTCCGAGATCTGCGACGAGGCCTGGCTGTCGGCGAACATCGGCACCCCGGCCTCGCGCCCGAGCTGGATCGCGGCATCGACCAGCGGCTGGGGCAGGCAGCCGTAATTGAAGTCGGAGAAGATCAGCAGGTCGAGCCCGGCGATCTCGGCCCGCACCCGGTCGAGGATATGACCGGCGATCTCGGGGGTGATCGGGTGCTGGCGCAGTTCGCTGACCCGCAGCAGGGTCTTGCCGGCGGCGCGGTAACGCTGCTTGAGGGTGGTGGGGCGGCCCTCGTCGATGAACAGGGCGCTGTCCACCCCATAGCCGGCCAGGGTGCGGCGGGCGAAGGCGGCGGTGGCGTCGTCGCCGGTCACCGTCAGATACTGCACCTGGGCGCCCAGGCTGCGGGCATGGGCGGCGACGATGCCGGCCCCGCCGATGAAGGATTTGCGCTCGATCGGGGTGACGACGATGGTCGGGTCTTCCTGCGACATGCCGAGCGGGTCGCAGGTGATGTATTCATCGACGATCAGGTCGCCGATCACCATCATCCGCAGCGAGGAGAACTGGTCGAGATGGCCCTTGAGCCCGCCGACCGAAAAGTCGTGGCGCAGCGGGAAATCCATCGGCTTCAGGATCGCCGACAGGTTCGAGCTGGAATATTCCCGCTCGATCAGGTCGAGCGAGGAGAAGCGCACCTCGCCCGAACTGAACAGCAGCCGGCCGCCATAGGATTCGACCAGCGCGCTTTCCGGGTTGTGGCGGGTCTCGTGCTCCTTGCCCTTGACGATCACCTCGGGGCGCAGCGCCAGGATGAACTGGTCGAGCGGCATGTCGAGCAGGCAGGCGTGACCGACCACCGACAGCGCCTTGACCCCCTCGTAGCGGGCCGGGCCGGGCACGGTGATCGAACGCTGGCCGGTTTCCAGCACCCCCACCACCAGGAAATCGCCGCATTGCGCCGCGAACTGGAGCAGGCGGACATGGCCGGGATGGATCACGTTGAAATTGCCGGACACGAAGACGATCCGCGCCCCCTCTCCCGCCTTGCGCCGGATCTCCTCCGCCAGCAGGTGGGTTTCCGCCGTCCTGTCGATCTTCATCTCCGCCACCGCTTCGCATCCTCGCCGACGGCGGGGCCGCAACGACGCTCCAACGTTCGTCGTCGGGGCGAACCCCACGGCCAAAGGATCGGTCGAAAAGACTATTTTTAGGTTAATCGCGGGGGGAGAGGGTGGGGGGCGGGGCGCCCCCGGGGGTCAGGCCGCTTCGGGCGGCACCGGGCGCTTGGTGCCGTGATCGTCCACCGCGACATAGGTGAAGATCGCGCTGGTGACCCTGACCTGGGTCTCGTCGCCCTCGTGGCGGCGCACCCAGCATTCGACCCGCACCGCGATCGAGGTGGTGCCGACCCGCAGGATCTCGGTGTAGCAGGTCAGCTCGTCGCCGACATAGACCGGCTGGTGGAATTCCATCCCCTCGATCGCCACGGTGGCGCAGCGGCCCCGGGCGCGGCGATAGGCGTGGGTGCCGCCGGCGAGGTCCATCTGGCTCAGCACCCAGCCGCCGAAGATGTGGCCGAACATGTTGGTGTCGGCCGGCATCGCCACGGTGCGGATCGACAGCCGGCCGCGCGGGGCGGTGGTGCATTCGACGCTCTCGGGCGCGGCGGCGGTCGGGGGGGAAGAGGTCATGACGCGGGGCTCGCTTCTCGGACTAGATGTTGTGGGAACGGCAGGGGCGGCCCCCGCATGTCTTGCATGAGGCCGGCGCGTTCCTATAATGCCCGCCATGTCAGACCTGTTCCAGCAGCTTGCACCCCAGGGCACCGGCTATTCCGCCAAGGACATCGAGGTCCTCGAAGGCCTCGAACCCGTGCGTCGTCGTCCCGGCATGTATATCGGCGGTACCGACGACCGCGCCCTTCACCATCTGGTCGCCGAAGTGCTCGACAACGCGATGGACGAGGCGGTGGCCGGCCATGCCAGTTGGATCGAGCTTGAACTCGCCGCCGACGGCACCGCCACCGTGCGCGACAACGGGCGCGGCATCCCGGTCGATCCCCATCCCAAGTTCCCCGACAAGAGCGCGCTCGAGGTGATCCTCACCACGCTCCATTCCGGCGGCAAGTTCGGCGGCAGCGCCTACAAGGTGTCGGGCGGCCTGCACGGCGTCGGCGTCTCGGTGGTCAACGCCCTGTCCGACCGGCTGGTGGTCGAGGTGGCGCGCGAGCGCACCCTCTATCGCCAGTCCTTCGCGCGCGGCGTGGCGCTGGGGCCGCTCGAAACCGTCGGCCCGGTGCAGAACCGGCGCGGCACCACCGTCGCCTTCCATCCCGACGCCCAGATCTTCGGCGAGCGCGCCCGGCTGCGCCCGGGGCCGCTTTATCGCATGGCCCGGGCCAAGGCCTACCTGTTCCGCGGCGTCGAGATCCGCTGGTCGTGCGATCCGGCGCTGGTGTCGGGCGAGGACGCCATCCCGCCGCGCGACACCCTGCATTTCCCCGGCGGCCTGTCCGACTTCCTGCGCGCGGTGCTGAAGGAACGGCCGCTGGTCACCCGCGACCTGTTCGAGGGGCAGGCGCCGCTGGCCGACGACATGGGCCAGGTCGAATGGGCGGTGGCCTGGCCGGAGGATGACGAGGACGGTTTCGTCAACACCTACTGCAACACCATCCCCACCCCCGACGGCGGCACCCACGAGGCCGGCTTCCGCAGCGCGCTGACCCGGGCGCTGCGCGCCCATGGCGAGCTGGTCGGCAACAAGAAGGCGGCCCAGATCACCGCCGAGGACGTGATGGCCGGCGCCTGCGTGATGATCAGCCTGTTCATCCGCGATCCGCAGTTCCAGGGCCAGACCAAGGAAAAGCTGGTCAGCCCCGAGGCGGGCCGGCTGGTCGAAACGGCGGTCAAGGACCGCTTCGACCACTGGCTGTCGGTGGACAAGGCCTCGTCGGCGGCGCTGCTGGCCCGGCTGATCGACCGCGCCGAGGAGCGGCTGCGCCGCCGGCAGGCGCGCGAGACCAACCGCAAGACCGCGACCAAGCGGCTGCGCCTGCCCGGCAAGCTGGCCGATTGCTCGCGCTCGCTCAATGTCGGCACCGAGCTGTTCCTGGTCGAGGGCGATTCCGCCGGCGGCTCGGCCAAGCAGGGGCGCAACCGCGAGACCCAGGCGATTCTGCCGTTGCGCGGCAAGATCCTCAACGTCGCCTCGGCCTCGGCCGACAAGATGCGGCAGAACCAGGAGCTGCGCGACCTGCTCGAGGCGCTCGGCTGCGGCAGCCGCGATCAGTTCGACGCCGACAAGCTGCGCTACGAGAAGGTCATCATCATGACCGACGCCGACGTCGACGGCGCCCACATCGCCTCGCTGCTGATGACTTTTTTCTATCAGGAGCTTCCCGGACTGATCCGGGGCGGCCATCTCTATCTGGCGATGCCGCCCTTGTTCCGTCTCGCCCACGGCCAGACCGTGGTCTATGCCCGCGACGACGCCCACAAGGCGGAATTGCTGCGCACCACCTTCGCCGGCAAGAAATCGATCGAGATCAGCCGGTTCAAGGGTCTGGGCGAGATGCCGCCGGCCCAGTTGAAGGAGACCACGATGGATCCGGCCCGGCGCAGCCTGATCCAGGTGACCCTGCCGTCCTCCCGCACCGAGGAGGAGAAGGAGGAGAGCCGCGAGGTCGCCCGGCTGGTCGAAAGCCTGATGGGGCGCAAGCCGGAACTGCGGTTCCGTTTTTTGCAGGAGCGCGCCCGCTTCGCCACCGATCTCGACGTGTGAGGTTGACCATGTCGCTGCCCGAACCGCCCGTTTCCCCCGACGCCCCGCTGTGGCGCAAGCCCGACGGCGCCCCGGTCTCCTGCGTCGAGAAGATCAAGGTGCTCAACCAGAATTACGCCGAGCTGCGCGGGCTGGCGCTCGACGCACTGGAGGACGCCCTGCTGCTCGGTTGCAGCGAGGCCCAGTTCCGGCGCATCCTGCACGAGATGGTCGATGAACTGGTGCCGTCGGTGGCGGAAAACGAAGACTAGGCCGCAAGCGGACCGGCGGGCGCGGCCCGCCACCCGCCAGGGGCCGCAAGGCCCCTGGACCCCCGTGGTGGGGGAGGGGGCGGTCGGAGGGTGAGGGAAAAAGGCAGGTCGGGATGGCGACGATCGCGGTCAAATCCTGTCTGGACGTGGTGTTCCGCCTGACCGATCAGGCGCTCAACGATCGCGAATACCTCCAGCCGCAGAAGCTGCACCGGCTGCTGTTCCTGTCCCAGGCCTATTTCGCGGTGGCCTATGGCGGCCGCAAGCTGATGCCGGCGACCTTCGTCACCGATTCGTTCGGGCCGATCGAGCCGACCATCTTCCACATGTTCGCCTATGGCCGGCCGCACATGATCGAGCCCAATCCGCTGCCCGATCAGGTGACGCGCTTCCTCGACGGCATCTGGCGCCGCTTCGGCCGCTTCACCGCCGAGCGGCTGACCCAGAAGGTGGCCGAGCACGGTCTGGTCGCCCTGGCGATGGCCAAGGGGCTCTATGTCGAGATTCCGTTCGAGGAGATGGTGACGTTCTACACCGCCGAGACCCAGGCGCGCCAAGGCGGCGCGGTCGAGGCGCTCGATCAGGTGGTGCGGCCGCGGGTGCTGCGCTCGCAGACCGGCAAGGCGGTGGCCGTCTCGTCCTGGGCGCCCAAGGCGCTCAAGAAGGACTGAACCTGTCGGCGGCGGGGAGCCGGCCGGACAAACGAAAAGAGGACCCGCGTGACGCGGATCCCCCTCGCAACCGAGCGCGGCGACCGAAAGATCAGGCGGCTTCGGCCTTGCTGGCCAGCGCGCGCTGGATCCGGCGCTTGAGACGGAGCGCCTCGGCCGGCAGCTTGGTGTCGCTGACCGAAAGCAGGTACGAGTCGATGCCCCCGTTGTGCTCGACGGTCTTGAGGCCGTTGGTGCAGAGGCGCAGGCGGACGGTCTGGCCCAGGGCGTCGGACAGCAGCGACACTTCCTGGAGGTTGGGCAGAAACCGCCGCCGGGTTCTGTTGTTGGCGTGGCTGACGTTGTTGCCGGTCAGAACGCCTTTGCCGGTGATGGCGCAGCGACGAGCCATATCGAAAATCCTTGCTAGAAGACGGTCGCCGGACGCACCCCAGCCGCGATCGCTCGGGCGGTGCCGGAGGAAGCCGCGTTTTTACGGAGATCCGGCGGTGCCGTCAAGTCCGAATCGCCGCGCCGAGGTCCCCCGGACGATGGTATGCTGATCCGGCGGCGGCGATGGCTGGGGTGCGGAGGGCGGCGATGACGCGTGGCGGCGACGGGGCGACGGAACGGCGCGATTTCGCGCGCGGCACGCTGATCTTCCGCGAGGGCGATTCCGGCGACACCGCCTATCTGGTCCATCGCGGCACGGTGCGGATCTTCAAGACGGTCGGCGGGCGGCGGGTGACGCTTGGGCTGGTGCGGCCGTTCCAGGTGTTCGGCGAACTGGCCCTGATCGACGATGCCCCCCGGATGGCCGGGGCGCTGGCCGATGACGACGTCACCGTGCTGGTGCTGCCCCGGGCGGCGATCCAGGCGATGATCGATCAGGCCCCCGACGGGCTGCGCACCCTGATCCTGTCGATGATGGCGACGATGCGGGTGATGGGCGACGACCTCGCCGCCGCCCGCGCCGCCCTGCTCGACGCCGGGGGCTGATCTCCCCCCATCGGCCGGGGCGCCGGCCGGCGGTTGCGCGCGAAAGGGCGTCGGTCTATTCTCCTCTGGGTCGCATGGCTTCCCCCAGATCGGTGAGGTTCGCCCTTGTGCCCCTCCGACTCGCCCGCCGCCGTTCCGGCGCGGCATGGCCGCTGGATCCTGGCCGCGCTGGCCGGGATCACCGTGATCGTGGTCGGTCTGGCCGTGCTGACGGTCGAACTCGACCGCCAGGGCCGCCGCGCCTCGGCCTCGGCCGCCGCCCGGCTGCTGTCGGGGGCGCTGGCCCAGGGGCTCGGCGCCTATCTCGACCGGATCGACCTTGAACTGCGCGATCTGGCCGATGCCCGCCTCAATCCCCCCGGCCAGCACTGGAGCCAGGCGCTGGTCGAACGCCACCGCCGCCATCTGCCCGGGGTGATCACCGTCGAGCTGCTCGACGCCGCCGGCCGGCCGGTGCCCGGCGCGCGGGCCGGCGCCGCCCTGGCTCCCGAACGCGACGCGGTGGTCCAGGCCTTCTTCGCCGAATTGCGCGACGTCCCCGGCACCGCCCTGGTGCTGTCGTCGCCGCTGTGGGACGGCGCCAGCGGCCAGCGGGTGGTGCTGGCCGGCCGCCGGCTGACCCGCCCCGACGGCGCCTTCGCCGGGGTGGTGCGGGCGGTGCTGCCGGCCCAGGGGCTGGTCGAGCGTTTCCTGCCCGATTCCGTTCCGCCGGGGCTGCATGTCTCGCTGCTCAACCAGCGGGTCGAATTCCTCGCCCGCCGGCCGGCGGTGGCGGCGGTGCAGGGCGGCGCCATCTCGACCGCCGCCTCGGCGCCGCTGCGGGCGCTGATCGAGCGCGGCGCGGAGGAGAGTTCCTATCGCGCGGTGTCCCAGCTCGACGGCCAGTCCCGCATCGCCTTCCTGCGCCGCGCCGCCGGCCATCCGCTCTATTTCAGCGTCGGCATCGCCGAGGAAACCTTCCTCGATGCGTGGCGCAGCGAACTGGCCCGGGTGGCGGTGGTGGTGGTGGCCTTCCTGCTGCTGGTCGGGCTGGTGCTGTCGGCGTGGCGCCAGCGCGGCCGGGCGCTGGCGGCGCTGGCCGAGGCCCATCGCGCCGCCCATGCCCAGGCCGACCGGTTCGACCGGGTGCTGCGCGGCGCCAATGACGGCTGGTGGGACTGGGATCTGTTGCGGGACGAGGTCGAATATTCGCCGCGCTGGTGGGAGATGCTGGGCGAGCCGGCCGAAACGCGGCGCGGCTCGTCGCTGCTGTGGCGCGACCGGGTCCATCCCGACGACCGCGCCCGGGTCGAGGCCGAACTGGCCGCCGCCTGGGCCGGGGACGCGGCGACGCTGCGGAGCGAATTCCGCCTGCGCCACCTGTCCGGCCGCTCCCTGCCGGTGCTGGCCCGCTCGCTGCTCCAGCGCGACGCGGCCGGGCGGGTGGTGCGGATGTCGGGCACCATCACCGATCTCAGCTCAATCCGCGCGGTCGAGGCCCGGCTGCGGGCGATGTTCGACCTGTCGCCGCTCGGCTGCTGCCTGTGCGACGGCGACGGGCGGATCCGCGACGCCAATCCCGCTTTGCTGGCCCTGCTCGGCGGCGACCGGGCCGGGACGGTCGGGCGGAGGCTGCCCGAACTGGTGCCGCAGCCCGGCGCCGGGGGCGAGGAGGGCGCCCAGGCCGCCCGGCTGGCCGCCGAGGGCCGCTTCGGCCCCTATGAGAGCCTGTTGCCGCTGGCCGACGGGCGGACGGTGCCGGTCCGGCTGCGCGGGGTCCGTCTCGCCGCGACGGACGAGGCGGACGGGGCGGGGGAGGGCGAGACCATCTACACCCTGGTCGAGGATGTCGGCGCCCAGCGGGCGATGCTGCGGGCGCTGGAGGAACGCACCCGCGAACTGGCCCGCTCCAACGCCGATCTCGAACAATTCGCCTATGTCGCCAGCCACGATCTGCGCGAGCCGCTCCGGATGGTGTCGAGCTTCCTCGGCCTGCTCGAACGCCGCCATGGCGAGGGATTCGACGACGAGGCCCGTCAGTTCATTGCCTTCGCCAAGGACGGGGCGCAGCGGATGGACCGGCTGATCCTCGACCTGCTCGATTTTTCCCGCATCGGCCGCGAGGATCTCGCCCTTGCCCCGGTGCGGCTGCGCGCCGCGATTGCGCAGGCGGCGGCCAACCTCGCGGTCGGGCTGGAGGAGAGCGGCGCCCGGCTGGAGATCGAGCCCGGGCTCGACGCGGTGACGGTGCGGGGCGATGCCGGCCAGCTCGCCAGCCTGTTCCAGAACCTGATCGGCAACGCGATCAAATATCGCAGCCCGGAGCGCCCGCCGCTGGTGACGCTGTCGGCGCGGCGGGTCGAGGGCGGCTGGCAGGTGAGCGTGGCCGACAACGGCATCGGCATCGAGCCCGATTATTACGAACGGATCTTCCGCCTGTTCCAGCGTCTGCACAGCCGCGAACGCTATGACGGCACCGGCATCGGCCTCGCCTTGTGCAAGAAGATCGTCGAGCGTCACGGCGGGCGGATCTGGGTCGAATCCCGGCCGGGCGAGGGCAGCCGCTTCCTGTTCATCCTGCCCGCCCCGGGCGGGGGCTGACCCCGCCGCCGGGCGCGGGCGCGGGCGGGGTTGCAAATGAGGCGAAGGCGCCACAACGCCGCTTGCTCCGGGGCGCGGCTGCTTGTATGACATCACCCCATGCATATTCTCGAATTCGAAAAGCCCGTCGCCGAGCTCGAGGGCAAGATCGAGGAGTTGCGCCACCTTTCCGACAGCGGTGAAGTCAACATCGCCGAGGAAGTGGGCAAGCTCCAGGCCAAGGTCGACAAGCTGCTGCGCACGACCTACGCCAAGCTCACGCCCTGGCAGAAGACGCAGGTGGCGCGCCACCCGCAGCGTCCGCACGCGCTCGCCTACATCCAGGGGCTGATCGAGGATTTCACCCCGCTGGCCGGCGACCGCCTGTTCGCCGAGGATCAGGCCATCGTCGGCGGCCTCGGCCGCTTCCGGGGCCGCTCGGTGGTGGTGATGGGCCACGAGAAGGGCCACGACACCGAAGGCCGCATCCGCCACAATTTCGGCATGGCCAAGCCCGAGGGCTACCGCAAGGCCCGCCGCCTGATGGAACTGGCCGACCATTTCCAGCTGCCGGTGATCACCCTGGTCGATACCGCCGGGGCCTATCCCGGGGTCGATGCCGAGGCGCGCGGTCAGGCCGAGGCGATCGCCCGCTCGATCGATGCCGGCCTTAATCTGCGGGTGCCGTTCGTCTCGACCATCATCGGCGAGGGCGGCTCGGGCGGCGCGATCGCGCTGGCCACCGCCAACCGGGTGCTGATGCTCGAACACGCGATCTATTCGGTGATCAGCCCCGAAGGCTGCGCCTCGATCCTGTGGCGCTCGGGCGAGAACGCCAAGGACGCGGCCGAACAGCTCCGTCTGACCGCCCAGGATCTGCTGAAGCTCGGGGTGATCGATGCCGAGGTGCCGGAACCGCTCGGCGGCGCCCACCGCGACGTGCCGCAGATGATCCAGACGCTGGGCAATTACATCGAGAACGCCCTCAACGACCTCTCGACCTTCGAGGGCGGGGTGCTGCGCGCCCGCCGGCGCGAGAAGTTCCTGGAAATGGGGAAAGTGGGGCTGTCGTGAGCGAGACCGAGGCGCCAGAACTGTCGGTTGTGGTGCCGGTCCGCAACGAGGCCGACAACATTCTCCCCCTGCTGCGCGAGATCCACGTCGTCCTCAAGAACCGGATGGCGTTCGAGGTCATCTATGTCGATGACGGCTCGACCGACGCCACCCCGGAACGGCTGAAGGAGGCCCGCCGCCTCTATTCGCGGCTGGTGGTGCTGCGGCACCGCACCGGCTGCGGTCAGAGCCGCGCCGTCGCCACCGGCATCCGCGCCGCCCGCGCCCCGCTGGTCGCCACCCTTGACGGCGACGGCCAGAACGATCCCGCCGACCTGCCGGCCTTGGTCGAGGCCTGGCGCGCCGCCGACGAGGCGGTTCGCCCCGGCCTGATGATCACCGGCTGGCGCGCCGCCCGCCGCGACGATCCGCTGCGCCGGCTGTCCTCGCTGGTGGCCAACCGGGTCCGCTCGGCCCTGCTCGGCGACGGCATCCCGGATTCCGGCAGCGGGGTCAAGCTGCTGCCCCGCGCCTTGTTCCTCGATCTGCCTTACTTCGACCACATGCACCGCTTCATGGCCGCGCTGGTGATCCGCGCCGGTGGCCGGGTCGAGACGGTGCGGGTCAATCACCGCCCGCGCGAGCGCGGCCAGTCCAAATACGGCATGTGGGACCGGCTGTGGGTCGGTCTGGTCGATCTGCTCGGGGTGATGTGGCTGATCCGCCGCTCCAGCCGGCCGGTGATCGAGACCGTCGAGTGACATCCGCCCGCGTGCCGGGGCTGCGTCCCCGGATTCTGCTGCGCGGCCTGACCCTGATCGCCACCCTGGCCGCCGCCGGCTTCCTGATCGAGATGCTCGGCCTGCGTCAGGCGCTCGATGCCGGCTGGATCGACCAGCAGATCCGTGGCCACGGCCTGCGCGGCGATTCCCTGTTCGTGCTGGCCGGCGCCCTGGCGATCGGCATCGGCCTGCCGCGTCAGGCGGTGTGCTTCCTCGCCGGCTATGCCTTCGGTTTCGTCGAGGGGGTGCTGTGGGCGACCCTCGCCTCGCTGCTCGGCTGCCTCGGCGCGTTCTGCTACGCCCGCTGGCTCGGCCGCGCGGTGGTGGTGGCCCATTTCCCCGACCGGATCGCCCGGCTCGATGCGTTCCTGGCCGGCAACACCCTGTCGATGACCCTGCTGCTGCGGCTGCTGCCGGTCGGCAGCAACCTGCTGACCAACCTTGCCGCCGGGGTGTCGGGGGTGGCGCTGCTGCCGTTCCTCGGCGGCTCGCTGCTCGGCTATCTGCCGCAGACGGTGGTGTTCGTGCTGCTCGGCAGCGGCATCCAGGTCGATCCGCCGCTGCGGATCGGCGTCAGCGTGGTGCTGTTCATCGCCTCGGGGGTGCTGGGGATCTGGCTGGTGCGGCGCTATCGCCATGGCCGCCGGCTCGACCCGGCGATCGAGGCGGTGCTCGATGAGGAAGAGGATGCGCGCGGGGATGGTGCGGCGCGGGCTGGCTGAGGCGGTGCTGGTGGCGGTCCTGCTCGGGGCCGCCGGCTGCGCGCCGACCCGTCCGGTCGGGCTGGCGGGATCCGCCGGCACCGCCCGGGTGGCCCCGGACGACCGCGCCCTGGCCAACGCGGTGCTCGACCGCCTGCTCGCCGCCGATCGGACCGGGTTCCAAAGCGTGTCGGTGCTGGCCTGGCGCGGCACCGTGCTGCTGACCGGCGCGGTGGTCCGTCCCGGCCAGCGCCAGCGCGCCGAACGCACCGCCGCCGGGGTGGACGGAGTCCATGGGGTGCTGGTCGATCTCCATCTGATCGAGGCGCCGCTGCTGCCCGAATTCCTGCCGGATTCCACCGGCGAGCAGACCCTGCTCGCCCGCCTCGACGGCCAGCCCGGCCGCTATGCGGTGCGGCTGGTCCACGGCGTCGCCTATCTGCTCGGCACCGCCCCCACCCGCGCCGCCGCCGATCGCGCCGCCGACACCCTGCGCGAGGCCGACGGGGTTAAGTGGGTGGTCGATCATACTCAGGCCGAGGACGGGCGGTAGGGGGATTGCGCGGGCTCTGCCCGCACCCGCCAAGGGCCGCAAGGCCCTTGGAACCCTTTGATGGTCGGGAGAGGGCGGGGATCCGTTGAAGCTCACGCGTGGCGGGATGTACACTGTATATATCCGCGCGGCTGGAGCCTCCCATGACCCGCACGACCTTGTTTCAGAGCAACCGTTCCCAAGCCGTTCGCCTGCCGGAGGAGGTCGCGTTCCCCGATGGCGTGACGGAAGTGACCATCCTGCGCGACGGGGCGCGTCGGGTGATCGTTCCCGCCAATGCGATCTGGGATGATTTCTTCTCCAGGCCCGGGCTCGATTGGCCCGAACGTGAACAGCCGCCGATCCAGGAGCGGGAGAGCCTGTAATACCGGCTGCCCTTTGAACTGACCCGTTGGGTCAGTTCATTGGCCGGGACGGCATAACTCTGGCGAGTTGGGCTCGATCAGTCGATGGTTTTTCGCGGCGGAAACCGGGATCTCGCCTAGCGTCGCGACTTGAACTATCATTGTCTGAATTGGAGTTCATCGCGGCGGAACGATGTAGCATGCAGCTCAGAAAGACGTCCGCCTTCGCCCTCTATCTGGGCTCTTATCTTCCATTGAGCCTCATCCTGTTCGTACAGGATTTGAATTTGGACGCCCTGAAGGTGGGCGTGGAAAATCCATTGGAGTTATTAAAAAGTGGTTTTCAATCGCTTCTGTTGCATCCTGTTTGGTCGCTCACGGCGGTTGGTGTCGGCGCTGCCTGTTTGTTGGCAACCAATTGGTTGTTGAATGCGGTTAAAACACCTCATCGGATACGCATCATAGAGGCAAAACATGTTCCAGCGGACCTGATTAATTACACGATACCGTATATAGTGTCATTTATGGGTCTTGATTTTGGCTTTAACTCGAAAATAATCGGGTTTTTTGTTTTTCTTTTTTGGATGTTCTGGATATCGTACCGATCTGGCCAGATATTCATGAATCCTATCCTTGTTGTTTTTGGCTGGAGGCTTTATGAGATCAAATATAGTCATATGCAGAGTGAAGATCAGTTGATTGGGCGGGTTCTCTCTAAAGTTGAGATAGAGCCGAGATCTATATACTTTCAATGTAGAATACAAGATGTGATGATTATACGCAGCTAATGGTATGGAGGCGCGAGTGGCAGATTTGGCGGGCATTAAGGCATTCGATCTAGATGGATCGGATCTGACCGTGTGGGTTTACAAAAAATCGATGAGGGATGGGCTTCCTATATTTACCGGAAGGTGGGTCGGCATAACGGAGGATCTTGGGGTGGCCTTGCGGCACTCGGTGGCAACGGCGCTAGAAGCCATTACCGAGATCATCGATTACGATATCCTTGCTCAGAATAACGAATCTAGCGCGCTCACACTCGGTGCCGACGAAACGCACATCGGGCTTGTCGAAGGGCAATCGGCGAATCCGACCGAAGGGCGGAAGGTAACGAATCTCAAGCATATCGCTAACGCTGATTTCTATATGTTGCGCTTCGCCAACGAAGATGGCGTCTTGCTGACTTTGAGGAAGACCAACGCAACTTGGAGCACAAAACGTTCGTTAGGCATGATGCGCATAGTGTTAAATGATGAAGAGCTAGACATTGATGAGCGCCCCTCCTTTAGTATTGAGCCATTCTTCGATTTTTTTGTATTTGGTGGCGATGTGTTTGTATCTAATAAACAGCATTTCGAGTCGGTGTTGGCGTATCGCGCGGGACATCTCGAAGCATTTCATGAGCTGACTGCTGACACGGCATTCAGCAATGTTTTCTCCGACGTAAGTGTAATATCTGATTTCGTTGGGGAGAACAAAATACAATTGCGCAGAGCGATCGCGATTAGGGAAAAAGGGCACTATAGGGATCGAGTTTTTATGAAAAATCTTCGTGAAGAATGCGCATCCATGGGCTTTAATATTGTTTTTGATGAGTATGGGAGGATTGTTCCTACGCCAGATAGTTGCCGCGATATATTCCAGGCGCTACTTGATCATAGGCTGTATTCTCGTCTTTCAAGCCGGATTTATGATGTGCAAAGTACAGAGCCAGTAGGTTGATGAATGAGGCGCGGGCATTAAATCAAGGCCGTGCATTCACTGCCGTGAAAATGCACGACCCGTGGATCGCCGGGAGTGGCCGTAATGTGGTCGGCGGCAATTAAAGATCGCCATTTACCCGCCTCCATCCCTCAAACAAGAAGGGGGCTCCGGGGCATCGCCCCGGGCGGGTGTGGGCGGCAGCCCACCGACAGCGTTGCCGCCCGTTTTGCCGTCAGACGTAGGGCGCCGGATCGCTCAGCCCGGCCTCGGCGAAGCCCTTCAGCCGCAGGCGGCAGGAATCGCACTGGCCGCAGGCCCGACCATCCGGGGCCGGATCGTAGCAGGTCGAGGTGATGGCATAATCGACCCCGAGCGCGAGGCCCCGGCGGATGATGTCGGCCTTGGTCAAATCGATCAGCGGGGTATGCAGCCGCATCCGGCGTCCTTCGACCGCCGCCTTGGTGGCGAGGTTGGCCATCGCCTCGAAGGCGTGGATGTAATCGGGGCGGCAATCGGGATAGCCGGAATAATCGACCGCGTTGACGCCGAGGAAGATGTCGGCGGCGCCGACCACTTCGGCGAAGGCCAGGGCGAAGGACAGCATGATGGTGTTGCGGGCCGGGACGTAGGTCACCGGGATGCCGTCATGGTCCATTTCGGCCTGATCGCGGCCCTTGGGCACGGCGATGTCGGCGGTGAGGGCCGAGCCGCCGAACAGGCGGAGGTCGATATCGGCGATGCGGTGGTCGGCGACGCCCTGGGCGGCGGCGACGCGGCGGGCGGCGTCGATCTCGACCGAGTGGCGCTGACCATAACGAAAGGTCAGGGCCGAGGGGGTGAAGCCCTCGGCGCGGGCGATCGCCAGCACGGTGGAGGAATCAAGGCCGCCCGACAGCAGGACGATCGCGGGGCGCGGAGCGGGGGGGATCATCGCGCCGGCTCCGTCACAGCGAAAAGTGGCGGGACAGGAAGGCGTCGATTTCCGTCTCGCTCCAGCCCTTGTCGCTCAGCGACTTGCGCACGCCGGCGATATCGACGTTGGGCCAGGTGTGGCAGCTTTCGATGGTCTGGCGGCCGGCATCGACGATGCGGAAATCGTAGGGGCGGCGGTCGCTCTGGAACACATCGTAATAGAGCACCTGATCGATCTGATTGTCGGGCAGGAAGGTCAGGATGCGCGGCTTGATCTCGTAGAGGCGCTCGGGCTGGTCGATCAGCTCGGCCCCGGCGATGATCAGCTCGTCGCCCTTCTGACAGGTGCGGGCGGCGGCGCCGTTGAGGATGCAGCACCGCGAGCCGGGCTCGCCGAAAATGACGTAGGTCGAGATCCGGGCGGCGGAATTCTTGTTCCAGATCTCGACGAATTCCATCGGATAGAGGCCGGCCAGCTCGCACTGCTCGGGATCAAGGGTGATCGAGCCGTGATAGTTGAGATCGGCATTGGTGACGCGAATGCCATGCAGCTTCGCGCGAATGACCTTCATCATGGGGCACCGGAACGACGGGAAACGACGGGGCCAGACCTAAGCCCTCGGGCCATCTTTTCGCAACACCTTAATGCAGCCCGGGGCCGGATTGATTCGCCGCTTGACGCCCGCGCCGCCCGTGTCGTTTGCTAGCCCCGTTCATCTCTAACGGGAGCCTGCCTTATGTCCGCCCCAGCGGTGCCAAGCGCCGAGCCGGTTACCGGGACGCGCCAACTGGTCGAGGCCCTCGAAGCCGGCTGTAAACCCGCCGAAGACTGGCGGATCGGCACCGAGCACGAAAAGTTCGCCTTCACCACCGACGATCTGCGGCCGCTGCCCTATGACGGCCCGCGCGGCATTCGGGCGCTGCTGGAGGGGCTCTGTCGCCTCGGCTGGCAGCCGGTCGAGGAAAACGGGCAGGTGATCGCCCTGATCGACGGGGCCGGGGCCTCGGTGACGCTGGAGCCGGGCGGCCAGTTCGAGCTGTCGGGCGGCCTGATGGCCGATCTGCACCAGACCGCCGCCGAGGTCACCACCCATCTCGATCAGGTCAAGACGGTGGCCGAGCCGCTCGGCATCGCCTTCCTCGGCACCGGCTTCCAGCCGAAATGGCACCGCGACGAGATCCCGTGGATGCCCAAGGGCCGCTACGACATCATGCGCCGCCACATGCCGACGGTGGGCGGCAAGGGCCTCGACATGATGCTGCGCACCTGTACGGTGCAGGTGAACCTCGATTTCGCCTCCGAGGCCGACATGGTGCGCAAGCTGCGGGTGTCGCTGGCATTGCAGCCGGTCGCCACCGCGCTGTTCGCCAGTTCGCCCTTCATCGACGGCCAGCCCTCGGGCCTGCTGTCGGCCCGCGCCGACGTGTGGACCGACACCGACCCGGCCCGCACCGGCGGCCTGCCCTTCGCCTTCGAGGAGGGGATGGGGTTCGAGCGTTACGTCGAGTGGATGCTCGACGTGCCGATGTATTTCGTCTATCGCGACGGGCGCTACATCGACGCCGCCGGCCAGAGCTTCCGCGACTTCATGGCCGGGCGGCTGCCGGCGCTGCCGGGCGAGCGGCCGACCCTGGGCGACTGGAGCGACCATCTCACCACCGCCTTCCCCGACGTGCGGCTCAAGAAGTTCCTCGAGATGCGCGGCGCCGATGGCGGGCCGTGGCGGCGGCTGGTGGCGCTGCCGGCGCTGTGGACCGGGCTGCTGTATGACGCGGTCGCGCTCGACGGGGCGTGGGAGCTGGCCAAGGACTGGAGCGCCGAACAGCGCGAGGCGCTGCGCCAGGACGTCGCCCGGCTCGGGCTCGACGCCACCATCGCCGGCCGCACCGTGCGCGACGTGGCGATCGACATGATCGAACTGGCGGCCGAGGGGCTGCGGCGGCGCGGCCGTTATAATGAATCCGGGCGGGACGAGAGCATTTTCCTCAGCCCGCTCGACAGCATCGCCCGCAACGGCGTCACCGCCGCCGAGGAGATGCTGGAGGCCTTTGCCGACCGTTGGGGCGGCAAGGTCGATCCGCTGTTTTCCGAATACGCCTACTGACAGGATCCTTTCCATGATTGTTCCCTGCGGCTCGCTCGCCGAGGTGCGCGCCAACATCGACCGCCTTGACCGCATCATCGTTCCGCTGCTGGCCGAGCGGGCCGGCTATGTCCGTCAGGCCGGCCA
Source organism: Phaeospirillum tilakii (assembly GCF_042683125.1). Lineage (NCBI taxonomy): Bacteria > Pseudomonadati > Pseudomonadota > Alphaproteobacteria > Rhodospirillales > Rhodospirillaceae > Phaeospirillum > Phaeospirillum tilakii. The sequence continues at coordinate 46,910 of NZ_JBHUIY010000017.1, read as the reverse complement.
GCTCAAGCCGAGCCGCGACGCCGTGGTCGATCACCCCCGCATCGAGGACATCATCGTCAAGGTCCGCGCCCTGGCCGGCGAGCAGGAGATCGATCCCGATCTGATCGAGCGGATCTACCGCGCGATGATCGACGCCTACATCGCGTTCGAGGATGGAGTCTGGACCCGCGCCCACGCGGCGCCCTGACCGGGAGGGGGAGGCGGCGGCGATGCAACTGGACGAGATCGTTCCCTGGGGGCGGACCCTCGAGGAATACCGCGAGATGTTCGCCTTGTCCGACGCCGACCTCGATCTGCGTCTGCTCGGCTGCGGCGATGGCCCGGCCAGCGCCAACGCCGAGCTGACCGCCCGGGGCGGGCGGATGGTGTCGGTCGATCCGCTCTACCAGGTCCCGGCCGGGGCGATCCGCGACCGCATCCGCGCCACCGCCGACACCGTGCTGAGCCAGACCGAGGCCAACCGCGACCAGTATGTCTGGACCACCATCCCCGACATCGCCGGGCTGGCCCTGCTGCGGCTGGGGGCGATGGGGCTGTTCCTCAATGATTATGGGGTCGGGCGGGCGGCGGGGCGTTACATCGTCGGCCGTCTGCCGGATCTGCCGTTCGGTGACGACAGTTTCGATCTGGCCCTCTGTTCGCACCTGCTGTTTCTGTACAGCGCCTATCTGGGGTTCGAGGCTCATCTCGCCGCCGTCCGCGCCATGCTGCGTGTCGCCCCCGAGGCGCGGATCTTTCCGCTGCTCGATCTCGACAATAACGTCTCAGGCCATCTTGAGCCATTGCGGCGGGCGCTGGAGGGCGAGGGGCACTACAGCGAGGTCGTTCCGGTGGAGTACGAGTTTCAGAAGGGGGCCAACCAGATGCTGCGCCTGCGGCGGAAGGAAGGCTAAAAACGCGGGCTCTGCCCGCACCCGCCAGGAGCCAGCGGCTCCTGGACCAGCATCAATGGTCGGGAGCCCGATCAGCCTTCAGCTTGGGCGCAAGCGTCTGCCGCGTACTCCCATCGAAGCAGGTCCAGGAGCCGCTGGCTCCTGGCGGGTCCGGGCGGAGCCCGCGATCATCACGCCGTCAGGCGCGCAGTTCCATCTGGATCGGGCCTTCCTCGCGGCCGTGGATGAACTGATCGACGTAGGGGTTGCCGGAGGATTCGATCTCGCTGGCCGGGCCGACCCAGATCAGCCGGCCTTTGTAGAGCATGGCGATGCGGTCGGCGATCTTGCGGGCGCTGGCCATGTCGTGGGTGATCGACAGGGCGGTGGCGCCGACCTCCTTGACGCATTTGACGATCAGGCCGTTGATCACGTCGGCCATGATCGGGTCGAGGCCGGTGGTCGGCTCGTCGAAGAAGATGATTTCCGGGTTGGTGGCGATGGCGCGGGCCAGGGCCACGCGCTTCTGCATGCCGCCCGACAGTTCGGACGGGTAGAGCGCCCCGGCCGAGGCGGCGAGGCCGACCTGGGCCAGTTTCTCGATCGCGATGTCGCGCGCCTTGGCCCGCTTCATCCGCTGGCCCTGGATCAGGCCGAAGGCGACGTTCTCCCACACCCGCAGCGAATCGAACAGCGCGCCGCCCTGGAACAGCATGCCGAACTTGCGCATCACCCGGTCGCGCTCGCGGGCGGAGATGCCGACCACCTCCTCGCCGTCGATGCGGATCGAGCCCTGCTCGGGCCGCAGCAGGCCGAGGATGCATTTCAGCATCACCGACTTGCCGGTGCCGGAGCCGCCGATCACCACCAGCGATTCGCCGCGGCCGATCGACAGGTCGATCCCTTCCAGCACCCGCTTGGGGCCGAACGACTTGTGCAGATCGGTCAGGACGATCTTGGGGGCGGCGTCGGTCACCGGGCGGGCCTCACTTACCGAAGAACAAAGCGGTGATCAGGTAGTTGAACACCAGGATCATGATCGCCGAGGACACCACCGCGTTGGTGGTGGCGGCACCCACCCCCTGCGCTCCGCCCTTGGAATAATAGCCGTTGTAGCAGCCGAGCAGGGTGATCAGGAACCCGAACACCGCCGCCTTGGCCAGGCCGGAGATCACGTCGAGCGCCTCGAGGTAATCCCAGGTGCGGGTGATGTAGGTGGCCGAATTGAAGTTCAGCTTGTAGACCCCGACCAGATAGCCGCCGAACACGCCGATGATGTCGGCGATCAGCACCAGCAGCGGCACCATCAAGAGGCCGGCGATCAGCCGGGGGGCGATCAGGTACTTGAACGGGTTGGTCGACAGGGTGGTCAGGGCGTCGAGCTGCTCGGTGACGCGCATGGTGCCGATCTCGGCCGCCATCGCCGCGCCGACCCGGCCCGCCACCATCAGCCCGGCCAGCACCGGGGCCAGTTCGCGGGTCATCGACAGCACCACCACCGTCGCCACCGCGCCCTCGGCCGAGAAACGGGCGAAGCCGGTATAGCTTTGCAGCGCCAGCACCATGCCGGTGAAGATCGCGGTCAACCCCACCACCGGCAGCGAGAAATAGCCGATCTCGATCATCTGGCGCAGGATCAGGCGGGGATAGAACGGCGGCCGCACCGTGTGCGACAGCGCCACCGCGGTGAAGGCGGAAACGCGGCCGATCTGGGCGAGGAAGCCGAGGAACACCCGGCCCAACTGGGCCAGCACCCCGAGCCCGCCCCGGCCCAGCGCGGTCAGCAGCGCCGTCACGCCGCGTCCTCCCCGCTGATCCAGCGGCGGTGGTGGCGGGCGCCCAGCGCGGTGAGAATTTCGTAGCCGATGGTGCCGGCGTCGGCGGCGACGTCATCGACGGTCTGGCCCGCGCCGATCAGATCGACCAGTGCCCCGGGATGGGCGATCTCGGGCGGGAGCGCGCTGACGTCGAAACAGGCCAGATCCATCGACACCCGTCCGACCAGCGGCACCTTGACCCCCCCGAGCATGGCATGGCCCCGATTGCCGAGCGACCGGAACCAGCCATCGGCGTATCCCACCGCCACGGTGGCGATCCGCCCCGGGCCGGTAACGCGATGGGTGGCACCATACCCAACGGTCCGGGGGCTGTCAACGTCACGGACCTGAAGGATTTTTCCTTGCAGACGAACGACTTGCGCCATCGGATTGGGGCGGTCCGGGGTGGGGTTGAGCCCGTACAGCGCCGCCCCCGGCCGCACCATGTCGAAATGGAAGGCGCGGCCGAGAAAGCAGCCGCCCGAGGCGGCGAGGCTCATCGGCATCGCCGGCAACTGCCCGGCCAGCCGGGTGAAGCGGGCGAGCTGCTCGGCGTTCATCGGATGGCTGCGCTCGTCGGCGCAGGCGAGATGCGACAGGGCCAGCACCGGCCGCACCCGGGCCAGCACGTCGGGCCGGCCGGCGAGGCGTTCCAGTTCCAGTTCGTCGATGCCGAGCCGGTTCATCCCGGTGTCGATGTGCAGCGCCGCCGCCGGGGCGCCGCTGCCGGCGCGGGCGAAATTGGCCCAGCCGGTCAACTGGGCCAGGCTGTTGAGCACCGGGATCAGGGCGTGGGCGAGGAACTCGCCCTCGGTGCCGGGCAGCGGGCCGTTGAGGACGAAGATCACCGGCTCGGGCAGCACGGTGCGCAGGGCGATGCCCTCGTCGAGGGTGGCGACGACGAAGGTGTCGCAGCCGGCGGCGGCCAGGGCCGGGGCGACCCGGGCCGCGCCCAACCCGTAGGCGTCGGCCTTGACCACCGCGGCGACCTTGGCCGGAGCGACGCCCTGGGCGATCAGCCGCCAGTTGGCGACGATCGCGGCGAGATCGACGGTCAGCAGACTGCCGGCATGGGACGGATTGGTCATGACACCCCTCTTTAGAAACCCGGCTCTTCGAAATGGCCGGGGTCGGCCAGATTGCCGAACTTGGTGTATTCGCCGCGGAACGACAGCCGCACCGTGCCGACCGGCCCGTGACGCTGCTTGGCGACGATCACCTCGGCGGTGTTCCATACCTCCTCGCAGCGTTGCTGCCAGCGGGCATGGCGGTCGTTGAATTTGTCCTCGGCCTCGTCGGGGCGGCGTCCCGGCTCGGCCCGCTCCAGATAATATTGTTCGCGGAACACGAACATCACCACGTCGGCGTCCTGTTCGATCGAACCGGATTCGCGCAGATCCGACAATTGCGGCCGCTTGTCCTCGCGCGCCTCGACCGCGCGCGACAGCTGGGACAGGGCGATCACCGGCACCGACAGTTCCTTGGCCAGCGCCTTGAGGCCACGGGTGATCTCCGACACTTCCTGCACCCGGTTCTCGTTGCCGCCACCGGCGCCGCTGCCGCGCAGCAATTGCAGGTAGTCGATCACGATCAGCCCCAGCCCGTGCTGGCGCTTCAGCCGCCGCGCCCGGGTCCGCACCGCCGAGATGGTCAGCGCCGGGGTGTCGTCGATGAACAAAGGCAGCCGGGTCAGCGCCTGCGACGCCAGCACCAGCCGCTCGAATTCCTCGTTCGACAGCTCGCCCTGGCGGATCTTGTGGCTGGCGATCTCGGCCTGCTCGGCCAGGATGCGGGTGGCGAGCTGCTCGGCCGACATTTCGAGCGAGAAGAAGGCGGTGATCGCCCCGTCCACCGCCTTCTTGCGGCCGAGGGCATCGACCTCCTCGCGATAGGCGCTGGCGGCGTTGAAGGCGATGTTGGTGGCGAGCGAGGTCTTGCCCATCGACGGGCGGCCGGCCAGGATCAGCAGGTCGGAATCATGCAGGCCGCCCAGCTTGCCGTCGAGATCGACCAGCCCGGTCGGCACCCCGGACAGCTTGCCCTGGCGCTTGTGCGCCGCCTCGGCGTCGGCGATCGCCTGGGTCAGCACCGCGCCGAACGCCTGGAAGCCGCCCTCGGCCTGCCCGGTGGTGGCCAGTTCGTACAGCCGGGCCTCGGCGCTGCGGACCTGATCGAGCGCGGTCTGCTCGATCGCCGGGGCATAGGCGGCGTTGACCACGTCCTCGCCCAGCCCGATCAGCTCGCGCCGCATGTGGGTGTCGAAGATCAGCCGGCCATATTCCTCGGCATTGATCACCGACACCACCGAGTTCGACAAGGCAGCGAGATACTCGATCCCGCCCAGCTCGGCCAGGGCGTTGTCGCTGTCGAAATAGGTCTTGAGCGTGACCGGATTGGCCATCTGGCCGCGCTCGATCAGCTTGCCGCAGGCCTCGAACACCCGGCGGTGGACCGGGTCGGAGAAATGCTCGGGGCGGAGGAACTCGGCGACCTTCTCGAACGCCCGGTTGGACAGCATGATCGCGCCGAGCAATTGCTGCTCGGCCTCGTGATTGTGGGGCGCGACCCGCGTCAGCGTCGGTTCGGCCGCAACGGTCAGGTGTCGGGACGGTTCGGGGGGCATGGCGAGCGGACTCTAGCCCGGTTTGCCCGCGCTGTCACGACACCCGATCATCGCCGCCCCGCCGGGCTGGACGCGACCGGCCGCTTCCGCCTATAGTCCGGCCGAAGCGTTGATCGATCCGAGGATTCGAGGATGGCCACTTTCGGCACCCTGCTGTTCACCTGGACCCGGGGCAGGCTGGTCGGCACCGATCCCGACGGCAACCGTTATTATACCGAGCGCGCGCCCGATCCGGCGCGGCGCCGGGCGCGGCGCTGGGTGATCTATCGCGGCAAGGCGGAAGCGTCGCGGGTGCCGCCGGAATGGCACGCCTGGCTGCACCACACCGCCGAGGCCCCGCTCAACGCGGTGGCGCGCTGGCCGTGGCAGAAGCCGCACCGGGCCAACCCGACCGGCACCGCCCGGGCCGAGCTGCCGCCCGGGGCCGACGCCGCCGGCGGGCAGCGTGAGCCCGCCACCGGCGATTACCAGCCGTGGCGCCCGGCCTGAGCCGGACGCGCGCGGGGGATTTGAACGCAGGCCGGGGATCCGGGGCTTAGGGAATCGAGGGGGAGATGGTCAGCCGCAACGACCGCGACACCGTCATCGGCGGGGTCGTGCTGCTCGCCGGGATGCTGGCGATGATGCTGGTGTTCTTCGTCGGCAATCAGGTGCGCGGCGAGCAGTCGGATTACGATCTGATCGCCCGCTTCAACCGCGCCGACGGCGTCACCGTCGGCACCGCGGTGCGGCTGTCCGGCGCCCAGGTCGGTACCGTGGCGGCCCAGGCGCTCGACGGGCGTTACCGTGCCCTGCTGACCCTGCGGTTGCAGGGCGACGTCCACCTGCCGGCCGACACCGCCGCGCTGATCCAGACCGACGGGCTGCTCGGGGCCAAGTTCCTCGAACTGCGCCCGGGCGGCGAGGAGGACGAACTGAAGCCCGGCCAGGAAATCCAATATACCCAGGACGCGGTGGTGATCGAGGATCTGCTGGAGCTGATCATCCAGCAGGCCCGGGCCAAGCGCGGTTACCTTGACCGGCCGCTGCCGGCCACCATCAATTGAACGGATAAGCCGACCATGGGACGGACTGCGATCGAAACCATCATGGGGGCGGTGGTGCTGGGGGTGGCGGCGACCTTCCTCGCCTTCGCCTGGTCCCACGCCCGCTTCGGCAAGGTCGAGGGCTACGAGATCCGTGGCACCTTCGCCAGTGTCGGCGGGCTGGAGGCCGGCGCCGACGTCAAGATCAACGGCATCAAGGTCGGCACCGTGCTGAGCCAGAGCCTCGACCCGCGCAGCTTCGACGCGGTGGTGCGGATGTCGATCACCCCGTCGGTCCGCCTGCCCACCGACACGGTGGCCAGCATTTCGAGCGAGGGCCTGCTGGGCGGCAAGTTCGTCAAGCTGACCCCCGGCACCGCCACCGCCTTCCTGCCGGCCGGCGGCAGCCTCGGCCCGACCCGCAGCTTCAAGTCGCTGGAGCAGATGGTGGGCGAGCTGATCTTCCTCGCCACCTCCGACAACGCCAAGCCGGCCACCCCGGCGCCGGCCCCGGCGCCCGAACCGGCGACGCCGACCCCCTGACGGGGGAGGGGGGCTCCGCCCACCCCGCCCAGGATCCCCCCTTGATGGGATCCAAGGGCCTTGCGGCCCTTGGCGGGTGCGGGCAGAGCCCGCGTTTCAGACGCTTCTTTCCATCACCGCGGTGAGACGGCGGGCGAAGGCGGCCGGATCGGCCGGGGGTTCGCCTTCGAGGATGCGGGCCTGATCGAACAGCAGCGCCGCGAAATCCTCGACCGCGTCGTCGGTGCCGCCTTCCTTGACCCGATGGGCCAGCCCCTTGATCAGTCCGTGGCGCGGGTTGATTTCGAGGATGCGGGGCCGTTCGGCCTCGACCTGACGGTGGGCGCGCAGCAGCTTTTCGAGGTGCAGGCTCATTTCCCCCTCGTCGGCGACGAGGCAGACGGCGGATTCGGTCAGACGTTCCGAGGCGCGGACATCCTTGACCTTGTCGCCGAGGGCCAGCTTGACGGCGGCGATCAGGGCGGTGACCTCGTCGGCCGGGGCCTCCTCGGCCTTGGGCCGCTCGTCGCCCTCGGCGGCCTGGACCTTGGCCAGATCGGCCCCGGCGGCGGCAACCGAGCGGAACGGCTTGTCCTTATAGGCGCTGACGGCGGAGACCCAGAACTCGTCGATCGGGTCGGTCAGCAGCAGCACCTCGACCCCCTTGGCGGCGAAGCCCTCAAGCTGCGGGCTCTTGCGCAGGGCGGCGATGTCGTCGCCGGTGATGGTGTAGATCGCGTCCTGGCCGTCCTTCATCCGGCCGAGATAGTCAGCCAGCGACACCCAGCCGTCCTGGGTGGTCGAGCGGAACCGGCACAGCTCGAGGATGTCCTCGCGCCGCTCGAAATCCTCGTAGAGGCCTTCCTTCAGCACCGCGCCGAAGGAGTCCCAGAAGGTGGCGTAATCGCCGTCCTCGGCCTCGGCCCGCTTCTTCAGCTCGCCGAGGACGCGCTTGACCAGCCCGGAGCGGATCTTGGCCAGCACCGGATTGTGCTGGAGCATCTCGCGGCTGACGTTGAGCGGCAGGTCCTGGCTGTCGACGATGCCGCGCACGAAGCGCAGATAGGGCGGCAGCAGCTCCTCGCAATCGTCGGTGATGAACACGCGGCGGACGTACAGTTTGACGTGCTGCTTGCGGTCGGGGTTGAACAGGTCGAACGGCTTGCTCTTCGGCACGAACAGCAGGTTGGTGTACTCGATCGCGCCTTCGGCCTTGTTGTGCAGCACCGCCCAGGGCTCGTCGAAGGCGTGGGCGACGTGGTGATAGAATTCCTGGTACTGCTCGGGGGTGATCTCGGACTTGGCGCGGGTCCACAGCGCGCTGGCCGAGGTGATGCTGTCCTCGGTCTCGCCTTCCTTCAGCAGCACCGGGATGGCGATGTGGTCGGAGTAACGCTTGACCACCGACTTGAGGCGGATGGGCTCCAGGAACTCCTTGGCATCCTCGCGCAGATGCAGGGTGATGGCGGCGCCGCGATCGGCGGCCTCGACCGGGGTGACGGTGAACTCGCCCTTGCCGTCGGACTCCCAGCGCCACGCCTTGTCGTCGCCGGCCTTGCGGGTGGTGACGCTGACCCGGTCGGCGACCATGAAGGCGGAATAGAAGCCGACGCCGAACTGGCCGATCAGGCTGACATCCTTGCGGGCGTCGCCGGTCAGGCGGCTGAGGAACTCGGCGGTGCCGGACTTGGCGATGGTGCCGAGATTGTTGATCAGGTCGTCATGATCGAGGCCGAAGCCGTTGTCGGCGATGGTCAGGGTGCCGGCGGCACTGTCGGGGATCAGGCGGATGCGGAACTCGGCCCCGTCCGCAACCAGTTCGGGCTGGGTCAGCGCGGCATAACGCAGTCGGTCGCAGGAATCCGAGGCGTTGGAGATCAACTCGCGCAGGAAGATCTCCTTATTGGAGTAGAGCGAGTGGACGACGATGTCGAGCAGCTTGCCGACCTCGGCCTGGAATTGCCGCTTCTCTTCGGCCATGGGGAAAGGTCTCCGTCGAAAGGGATGAAAAAACAAGGCGCCCTGATATGCGATGCCGGAGCGGGTGTTGCAAGTGTGTCGATTCTCCGAAACAATGGTTCGTCCCGGGGAAGCGTTCCGCCGCTAGCCGTCGGGAGCCGTTCTCCCGGGACCACGCCGCGACAGTATCGCGGCGGAACGGGCGTGTGACCGTTATAAGGGAGACGTTGATGCAGATTCCCCTCCAGATCACCTTTCACGGCATCGATCACTCCGAGGCCGTCGAGACCCGCATCCGCGAACGCGTGGACAAGATCCATGCCCTGTTCGACCGGATCACGTCCTGCCGGGTTGTGATCGAGGCGCACCATCGCAACAAGTCAAACTGCCATCACAAGGGGGAGCCGTTTCACATCCGCGTCAGCATCGCCGTGCCCGGGTCCGAACTGGTCGTCAAGCGCGACCCCAAGGACGCGCACGTCAACGAGGACATCTATCTCGCCCTGCGCGAGGCGTTCGATTCGATCGAGCGGCAATTGAAGGATTACGCCTCGCGCACGCGGGGTGAGGTCAAGGCGCGCGCCAGCGCCTGAATCGCGACCGGGCCGGGGGGCTGGTCCCCCCGCCCGGGACGGGATCCCGGCGCGGGGCGCTATCGATCAAAATTATTGATGTGCCATCTCGGCGCGGTTGAAGCTTGACCGCGCATGGGGTAAGAGTGCGGCGTTTTGCAACGCGGCATCCGCCGGTTGACCTGGACTCCCCCGATGAACATCGATCTCGCCCGCACCTTTCTTGAAATCGTCGATACCGGCAACTTCAACAAGGCGGCCGAGCGGCTGTCGGTGACCCAATCCACCGTCAGCATGCGGATCAAGGCGCTGGAGGACGAGCTGGGGCGGCCGCTGTTCGTCCGCTCGAAATCCGGCACCCAGCTGACCGCCGCCGGGATGCAGTTCCGCCGCTACGCCACCACCATGGTGCGGATCTGGGAACAGGCCCGCCAGGAACTGGCGCTGCCGCCGGGCTTCCGCACCGTGCTGACGGTGGGGGGCGAGGTGTCGCTGTGGGACCGGTTGCTGGTGCAGTGGATCCCGTGGATGCGCACCGCGATGCCCGAGGTGGCGCTGCGGGTCGAGGTCGGGCTGTCGGACGGATTGATGCGCAAGCTGATCGAGGGGCTGCTCGACGTCTGCGTGATGTACTCGCCGACCAGCCGCCCCGGGCTGCATATCGAGAAGCTGGTCGACGAGCGGCTGGTGCTGGTCTCGACCCGACGCCGCAGCGCCGAGGAATGGGATGACGATTACGTCCTGGTCGATTGGGGGCCGGATTTCCGCGCCGCCCACAGCCAGGCCTTCCCCGACCTCAAGACCCCGGCGGTGTCGGTCGGGCTGGGGGCGATGGGGTTGCAGCACATCCTGGCCCATGGCGGCACCGGCTATTTCCCGATGCGGGTGGCCCGGCCGCACATCGCCGCCGGCCGGCTGTTCGTGGTGACCGGCGCGCCGGAATTCCGCCGCCCGGCCTATCTGGTCTGCGCCGAGGACGAAACCCGCGAGGATTGGTTCACCACCGCCCTCGACGGATTGCGCTACGTCACCTCACTCGAACAGGAAGACTAGCGTTTCAAAAGACTGAAGACCATTCGTGGGCTCCGCCCACGCCCGCCAAGGGCCGCAAGGCCCTTGAAACCCGTTCCTTGCCCTTCGCGCGGCCAACATCCGCGCCCAAGCTGACAGGCCGGTCCGCGCCCCGACCATCAAGGGGATCCAAGGGCCTTGCGGCCCTTGGCGGGGGCGGGGCGGAGCCCCGCGTTGGCCCAAAACAAAACGGGCGCCGTCGCCGGCGCCCGCTCATCATTCGACCGTGCGGTCGAAAGCCAACTACTTGATCTTGGCTTCCTTGAACTGCACGTGCTTGCGCACGACCGGGTCGTACTTGCGGAACTCGAGCTTTTCGGTGGTCTTGCGCGGGTTCTTTTTGGCCACGTAGAAGAAGCCCGTCCCGGCGGTGCTCAGCAGCTTGATGAGGATGGTGGCAGGCTTGGCCATCTTGAATATCCCGAACGAAGTTTCCGAAGGAAGATCAGGGGCGGCACCATACCGATCCTGACGGCGAAGTCAAGGAAATTCCCCTCTCCGCCGGGCCGCGGCGGGGAGGGGCGAGGGGGAGGGGAGGGCGGCGGGCGTCAGTAGCCGCCCTTCTTGCCGACGCTGCCGACGAAGGTGAAGTCCCATTCCTGGTCGAAGCCGCTCCACCACGGCCCGACCCCGGTTTCCTTGTCGATGTGGCGGGTGAAGCCGTGCTCGTTGGGGGGCGTGACGTGGAAGGCGACGTGATACTTGCCCGGCCCGGGCAGCACCACGTTCTGGCCGTAATGCGGGCCGTCATTGGCCACCATCGGGATCAGCTCGCCCTTCAACTGGACCGAGGGATCGCCCGGCTTGGTCACCAGATAGGACACGCCGAGATTGGGGATCCATTCCCCGGCGGCGAAGCCGTTCTTGTTGCCCTTGAGGGCGTGGATGTCGGCCTCGAGATGGACCGCGCCGGGATCGTGGGCGTCATGCTCCATCCCTTCCATCATCACCCCCTGGAGGTAGACGGCGCCGATCCGCATCCCGTCGCGCTCGATCGCCCGTCCGATCGGATGTTCGGCCGCCGCCGCCACGCCTGCCCCCAGCACCAGTCCCAGCGCCGTCGCGGCCACAAGTCTGTTCATCGGTTCCACTCCTCATTGATGCGGTTAAGACTAATATCACAAAGCGACGGCAGCCCGGGCGCGAAAGCGCTCCGCCCCGGCTCAGCCGCCGAAAATCGCCGGACTCCAGGCGGCGCCGATCGCGACGCTGCCGAGCAGCCCGGGCAGCAGCGGTCCGATCCGCCCGGCCGGGGACAGGCCCTGGCCGGCGAGGATCCGCTGCCCCAGCCACAGGCTCCACACCAGCCCGGCCAGGAACAACGCGGCCTTGGCCAGCGCCGCGCCGCCGGGGCCGAGCGGGGTGAGGGCGAGCAGCTCGAACAATTTTGCCCCGAGGCCGAGCAGCAGCGACATCATCGCCACCGGGGCGAACTGATAGCCCAGCTCGATGGCGCGGCGGCGGAACCCGCCCGTCGCCCCGGCGCGGCCGGCCAGCAGCGCCGCCAGCGCGGTCAGCGCCGCCAGCAGCCCGAACGAGGCCAGCGCGCCCCCCAGCATGAAGCCGAGGATCAGGGCGAAATCGAGCCAGAGGAACACCTCGTTGCGGTCGGGATGGACGCTCATCAGCCAGGACGGCCCGGCGCGCAGCAGCCCGTCCCAGCCGTGATCGACCGCCAGTTCGCCCAGGGCCTGGCGCCAGTCCTGGAACTGCGGCAGCACCAGCCAGAGGAAGCCGCTCAGCGCGATGCCGATGGCGAGGAACAGGAAGCCGACCTCCCAGCCGTTGGGGTTGGCGGTACGGATCGCGGCGATCTCGGCCCCGGGCGGGCGCAGGCGCAGATGAATGCCGCCCGCCGCGCCGGGATTGACGCAGCGCAGGCATTCGATGCAGTGGCGGGATTCATGCTTGCGGGCGAGGTCGATCATGGTCGGGCACAGGCCGCGCTCGGTGTAGCCCTCGTCGCCGTCCAGGCGGACGCGCGGGGCGAACTCGACCGCGCCGAGGCGGGAGAACACCCCGAGCAGCAGGCCGATCGGGCAGGCATGGCGGCACCACGCCCGCTTGCGCCGGCCATAGAGGAAGCCGCACAGGATCGCCGCCGCCATCGTGCCGCCGAAGATCTCGGCCACCGCCTCGGGATGGTCGCGCACGCCGACGGTCTGGCCCAGCACGGTGATCACCACGAAGCTGACGATCGGGGTGCCGGGCCAGCGCAGCCAGCCGGGAATCGCCCGGCGCGGGCCGAGCCGGTTGCCCCATTCCGCCGCCGCCCCCATCGGGCAGAGCAGCCCGCACCAGGCGCGGCCGGCGCCGATCACCGACAGGAACATCAGCGGGAACCACAGTCCCCACAGCAGGAAATTGGCCGCCGCCGCCGCGTCGCGCCACAGCGGGGTCTGCGGCGCCGCCGGTGGCAGCAGCAGCGGCCCGGCCACCACCAGCAGGAACAGCAGGAACATCCCGGCATGGATCCAGGGCAGGAAGCGCAGCCGGGGCGCCAGCGCCCGTTCCAGCGCCGCCGCCCAGCGGGCGGCCCGCCGCGCCGCGCCGCAGGCCGGCAGCGTGGTCACGACGCCACCCGGGGGCGGCCGGCGCGGTCACGCCGCCACAGCCACCAGACCCCCACCGCCACGGTCGGCAGCACCAGCAGCCCCTGCGCCGCCATCCCCTCCAGGGTGGGATGGATCCCGAGCCAGGACAGGGTCGGCCAGCCGGGCAGCACCGTCGCCGGCAGGACGCGGGCGGTCTGCATCTCGACCACGCCGTTGCCGGCGAAGCTCACGGCGAGGTAGTAGAGCAGGGCGGCGGTGGCGCTGAAGAACAGTTTGAGCGGCAGCCGCACGGTGAGGAAGCGCATCGCCAGATAGATCGCCGCCAGGGCGATCACCGCCACGGCGATGCCGAGGCTGAGCGCCGCCTCCTGGCCGGGGGCCGAGGCGAGCAGCGCCTGATAGAACAGCACGGTTTCCGCCCCTTCGCGGAACACGGCGAGGAAGGCGGCGAAGCCCAGGGCGAACAGCCGCCGCCCCGCCGCCGCCGCGCCGATCTGGGCCTGGACATAGGCCTGCCAGCGCGCCGCCTCGCGTTTGGCCAGCAGCCACCAGGTGCAGTAGAACAGCACCGCCGCCGCCACCAGCATGGTGCCGCCCTCGATCGCCTCGCGCGCCGCGCCGGACAGCGCCACCGCCTCGCTGATCACCCAGGCCAGCCCCAGGCTGGCGACCACCGCCCAGGCCACCCCCTGATAGATCACCCTGGCATGCTGGCCGGCCCCGGTGCGGGTCAGCACCGCCAGCAGCGCCGACACCACCAGCAGCGCCTCGACCCCCTCGCGGACCAGGATCAGCATCGATTGCAGCAGGGTGGACCAGAAGCCGCCCCGGTCGAGCCGCGCCGGCACCAGATCGAGCTGGCCGCGCACGCCGTTCCAGGCCGCCGCCAGGGTCTCGGGCGGCACCCCCTGGCGGGCCAGCCCGATCAGTTGGGCGAACCCGCCCTCCAGCTCGGTTTTCAGTCCGGGATCGGCCGCGCCGATGGCGTTTTCGAGCGGGCCGTCGAATCGTTGGAAATACAGGGCGGAAAAACCGCGCATCGTCACCAGCCGCTGCTGGGGCTGGTAGGCGGCGACCAGGGCGTCGCCCTCGGCCTGCACCGCCGCCACCGCCTGGGGCAGGTCGAGCCCCTCGGCCCGGGCCATCCCGGCCGGACCGCACAGGAGCGCCAGCAGGGCCAGCAGCAGCAGGAGCGGCCGCCTCATTGTCCGCCTCCCTCGACCACCACCTTCTCGGCATCCAGCCGGCGGGCGTCGGCGCGCAGGGCGGTCCGCAGGGCGGCGGCGGTCTCGCCCAGGCCGCGTTTCTCCGCCGCCCGTTTCTGCAACTCGGCGAACAGGGCCTCGACCTCGCCGACCCGGGCGATCCCCAGCGTCCGTCGCGCGGCGATTTCCATCCCGCCGGCCTCGTACTGCTCGAAATAGCTGGCGATGGCGGCCTCTTCCGCCGCCTCGGCCTGACCGGCCCGGGCGGCGCTCTCGGCCCGGTCGATCTCGGCGATCACCCGCTCGGCCGCCGCCGCCCAGCGCGGCGGTTCCGCCGCGACGGCCGTTCCGCTCCACAGCACCGCCGCCATCACCGCGCCGGCGAGTCTCGTTCCGCTGCCCATCGTCCGTTCCATCCTTTCGCGTCCGGACCGGCCGGACGCGCCTCTGCGACTGCGTCTGATAGGTAATCTTACGCAGGGAGAACGTGCGGAGCAACAGATTCTAAGAATCGCTCGCAGAGCGGCGGCGACGGCGCCTTCGCTCGCCCCGGCGGCGGCCGCGGCCGTCGCCGGGGCAGAGGGGAGGGCTCAGCCCGCCTTGACCTCGGCGACGAAGCCGCCGACCTCGCCCTTGAGGCGGTCGCTCTCGCCGTGCAGCCGGTCGGCCAGGGCGGACAGCTCGGTGGCGGCGGTGGCGGTGGCGCGCTCGGCCTCCAGCACCCGGCCGATCGAGCGCGACACCTCGGCGGTGCCGGCGGCGGCCTGCTGGACGTTGCGGGCGATTTCCTGGGTGGCGGCGCCCTGCTGCTCGACCGCGCTGGCGATGCCGATGGTGTACTGGTTGACGGTGGCGATGGTGGCGCTGATGGCGCCGATCGCCTCGACCGCGCGCTGGGTCTCGGCCTGGATCGCCGCCACCTGGGTCTGGATGTCGTCGGTGGCGCGCGCGGTCTGGTTGGCCAGGGTCTTGACCTCGCCCGCCACCACCGCGAAGCCCTTGCCGGCGTCGCCGGCCCGCGCCGCCTCGATGGTCGCGTTGAGCGCCAAAAGGTTGGTCTGGCTGGCGATGTCGGTGATCAGGCTGACCACGTCGCCGATGCGGCGGGCGGCTTCGGCCAGCCCGCGCACGGTGGCGTTGGTGGCCTCGGCCTGATGCACCGCCCCATCCATCGCCTGGGCGGTCTCGCTGACCCGGCGGGAAATCTCCTGGATGCTGTTGGACAGTTCCTCGGCGGCGGCGGCGACGGTCTGGACGTTGCTGCTGGCATGGTCGGCGGCGTTGGCGACCACCCCGGACTGTTCGGTGGTGGTGGCCGAGGTGGCGGACAGGGTGGTGGTGGCCCGGCGCAGCCCGTCGATCGCCGCGCTGACCCCCTCGACCACGTTGTCGATCGTATCGACGAAGCGGACGGTGACCGCCTCGACCTGGGTGCGGCGGCGGTCGCGCGCGGCGGCGTCGGCGGCCTCGGCGCGGGCATGCTCGTCGGCCTCGCAGGCATTGGCGCGCAGCACCTCGATCGCCTGGGCCATCCGGCCGATCTCGTCGGCGCGGCCGGCATGGGGCACGGTGAAGCTCCGCTCGCCGGCGGCGAAGGCGGCGATGGTGCCGGTCAGGTCGGACAGCGGCGTCACCACCCGGCGGCGGAGGCCGAGCGCCGCCCCGGCCAGCACCGCCGCCGCCACCGTCAGCAGCAGGCCGAGCAGCAGCAGGGAATGCAGCGCCTGTTCGCGGTTGGTGGTGGCGACCCGGGTCGCCTCCTCCAGCGCGGCGTCGCGGATCGCCAGGGTCGCTTGCAGCATCGGCCCGGCCTGACGCCGCCATTCGACCGCGTCGAGGTCATAGGCGCCATCGGCGAGGCCGGCGGTGATCACCCGGACATGCTGGGCCTGCATCGGCGTGATGTAGCCGGCCTCGGTCTTGCCCGCCGCCTCGCGCAGGCCGGCCGGGCTGTCGGGGCCGCCGGCCTTTTCCTTCAGCCGCTCCCAGGTCTGCTGGATCCGTCCCTCCGACACCCGCATGTCCTGCAACAGGCGCGAGGTCAGCGTCTGGCGGGAATTGAGCGCGGTGATGTAGAGCGTCGAATCCCGCCCGGCCAGATCGCGCAGCTTCCAGGATTCGCCCGCCAGCATCGCCGGGTTGGCGACCTCGGCGTCGAGCCGGACCAGATGGCGTTCCAGCATCGCGTTGGTCTTGAGGGCGAGGTTCATCGTCTCGTAGACCCCGGCGGCGTACTGCTTGAGCAGGGCGGCGTCCTGTTCGGGCGCGGTCGGGGTGAAGGCGTCGGCCTTGCCGCGCCAGTCGCGGATGGTGGCGCGGATCCCCTCGATCGTTTGCAGGGTTTCCCGCGCCTGGGGCAGCGAGGATCCGGCCGCCTCCCGCAGCGCCGCCTCGAACCCGGCGTCGAGGCGGGCGCGGGCCTGATCCATCGTCTGGCGGTTGGGGGCATTGCCCTCCAGCACCGCGCTGGTGGCGCCGCGTTCCAGCGCCAGTCCCTCGGTCACCCGGGTCGAGGCGCCGAGCAGGCGGACCAGCACGCTGGCGTCGTTGGCGGCCTGGAAGTCCCGCCAGTTCTGGCTGAACAGCAGCAGCGCCATCAGCACCATGACGGCGCCGATCGCGACGAGGCAGGCCGAGATGAACTTGCTGATAGACATATGTCATCCCCTCACGACGGTATTATCTGGTGCGGGCCGGTCGGATTTCTTCCGATGGAAAATGGCGCCGTGTGAAGAATGACCTATAAGTAAAAAAGTTTGTCGTCCGGTAAATGCATTGGCTGAACAATGCGGCAAAACACCACCACCCTTCGTAGGTAATAGCGCGCGGACGCCCGGCAGGCCATTTGGCCTGCCGTTTTGCTTGATCAAAATCAACTGGGGATAGAGGCGATGCTGTCGCCCGCAAGGGGGCGGCGGCGCGGCGGTGCCGCCGCGCCGGGGGCTCAGCCCGCCTTGACCTCGGCGACGAAGCCGCCGACCTCGCCCTTGAGGCGGTCGCTCTCGCCGTGCAGGCGGTCGGCCAGGGCGGATAGCTCGGTGGCGGCGGTGGCGGTGGCGCGCTCGGCCTCCAGCACCCGCTCGATCGAATGCGACACCTCGGCGGTGCCGGCGGCGGCCTGCTGGACGTTGCGGGCGATTTCCTGGGTGGCGGCGCCCTGCTGCTCGACCGCGCTGGCGATGCCGATGGTGTACTGGTTGACGGTGGCGATGGTGGCGCTGATGCCGCCGATCGCCTCGACCGCGCGCTGGGTCTCGGCCTGGATCGCCGCCACCTGGGTCTGGATGTCGTCGGTGGCGCGCGCGGTCTGGTTGGCGAGGCTCTTGACCTCGCCCGCCACCACCGCGAAGCCCTTGCCGGCCTCGCCGGCGCGGGCCGCCTCGATGGTGGCGTTGAGCGCCAGCAGGTTGGTCTGGCTGGCGATGTCGGTGATCAGGCTGACCACGTCGCCGATGCGGCGGGCGGCCTCGGCCAGCCCGCGCACGGTGGCGTCGGTGGCCTCGGCCTGACGCACCGCCCCGTCCATCGCGTGGGCGGTCTCGGCGACCCGGCGGGAAATCTCCTGGATGCTGTTGGACAGTTCCTCGGCGGCGGCGGCGACGGTCTGGACGTTGCTGCTGGCATGGTCGGCGGCGTTGGCGACCACCCCGGACTGTTCGGTGGTGGTGGCCGAGGTGGCGGACAGGGTGGCGGTGGCCCGGCGCAGCCCCTCGATCGCGACGCTGACCCCGTCGACCACTTTGTCGATCGAGGTGACGAAGCGGGCGGTGACCGCCTCGACCTGGCTGCGGCGCTGGTCGCGCGCGGCGGCGGCGGCGGCCTCCTGGCGGGCATGGTCGTCGGCGTCGCAGGCATTGGCGCGCAGCACCTCGATCGCCTGGGCCATCTGGCCGATCTCGTCGGCGCGGCCGGCATGGGGGACGCTGAAGCTCCGCTGGCCGGCGGCGAAGGCGGCGATGGTGCCGGTCAGGTCGGACAGCGGCGTCACCACCCGGCGCTGGATCGCGATCACCGACCCGGCCAGGGTGGCGGTGGCGGCGGCCAGCAGCAGGCCGAGCAGCCGCAGGGTGTTAAGGGCCTCGCCGCGGTTGGTGTCGGCGACCCGGGCCGCTTCCTCCAGCGCGGCGTCGCGGATCGCCAGGGTCGATTGCATCATCGGCCCGGTGAGGCGCCGCCATTCGGCCGCGTCGAGGTCGTAGCCGGCGCCGGTGGTGCCGGCGCTGATCACCCGCTGGCGCAGCGCCTTCATCGGGGTGATGTAGCTGGCCTCGACCTTGGCGACCGCCTCGCGCAGGGCGGCCGGGCTGTCGGCGGCCCCGGCGCGCTCGGCCAGCCGTTCCCAGGTCTGGCGGATCCGCCCGTCGGACAGGGTCATCTCGCGCAGCAGCGCGGCGTCGATCGGCTTCGACGCGGTGAGGGCGACGATGTAGGAGGTCGAATCCCGGCTGGACAGGTCGCGCAGGTTCCAGCTCTCGCCCGCCAGCATCGCCGGATTGGCCACCTCGGCGTCGAGCTTGACCAGATGGCGTTCGAGCATGGCGTTGCTCTTGAGGGCGAGGTTCATCGCCTCATAGACCGCCTTGCCGAATTCCTGGCGCATCGCCACCCCCTGTTCCGGGGTGGCCGGGGTGAAGGCGTCCGCCTTGTCGCGCCAGGTGCGGAGGGTGGCGCGGATCGTCTCCAGCGTCTTCAGGACCTCGGCGCCCTCGGCGACCCCGGCGCCTTTGGCCTGGGCGGTCGCCGCCTCGAAACTGGCGTCGAGCCGGCCGCGCACCTGATCGAGCGCGGCGCGGCCGGCGGCGTTGCCCTCCAGCACCACGTTGGTGGCGCCGCGTTCGATCGCCAGCCCCTCGGTCACCCGGGTCGAGGCGCCGAGCAGGCCGACCAGGGTCCCGGCGTCGCGGGCGGACTGATAATCCTTCCAGTTCTGGCTGAACAGGAACAGCGCGATCAGCCCCATGAAGGCGGCGATCGCCCCCAGACAGGCGGAAATGAAGGTCTTGATCGACATCGGTCGGGTCCCTCGCATCTACAGCGCCGGGCGCTGGCGATAAAGCCCCTCGCGGGGCGGCGCATCAATTGGCCTTGACCTCGGCGACGAAGCCGCCGACCTCGCTCTTGAGGCGGTCGCTCTCGCCGTGCAGCCGGTCGGCCAGGGCCGACAGCTCGGTGGCGGCGGTGGCGGTGGCGCGCTCGGCCTCCAGCACCCGGCCGATCGAGTGCGACACCTCGGCGGTGCCGGCGGCGGCCTGCTGGACGTTGCGGGCGATCTCCTGGGTGGCGGCGCCCTGCTGTTCGACCGCGCTGGCGATGCCGATGGTGTACTGGTTGACGGTGGCGATGGTGGCGCTGATGCCGCCGATCGCCTCGACCGCGCGTTCGGTCTCGGCCTGGATCGCCGCCACCTGGGCCTGGATGTCGTCGGTGGCCTTGGCGGTCTGGTTGGCGAGGCTCTTGACCTCGCCCGCCACCACCGCGAAGCCCTTGCCGGCCTCGCCGGCCCGCGCCGCCTCGATGGTCGCGTTGAGCGCCAAGAGGTTGGTCTGGCTGGCGATGTCGGTGATCAGGCTGACCACGTCGCCGATGCGGCGGGCGGCCTCGGCCAGCCCGCGCACGGTGGCGTCGGTGGCCTGGGCCTGATGCACCGCCCCGTCCATCGCGTGGGCGGTCTCGGCGACCCGGCGGGAAATCTCCTGGATGCTGTTGGACAGTTCCTCGGCGGCGGCGGCGACGGTCTGGACGTTGCTGCTGGCATGGTCGGCGGCGTTGGCGACCACCCCGGACTGTTCGGTGGTGGTGGCCGAGGTGGCGGACAGGGTGGTGGTGGCCCGGCGCAGCCCCTCGATCGCCACGCTGACCCCCTCGACCACCGTGTTGATCGAGGTGACGAAGCGGGCGGTGACCGCCTCGACCTGCGACCGGCGCTGATCGCGCGCGGTGGCGTCGGCGGCCTCCTGGCGGGCATGGTCGTCGGCGTCGCAGGCATTGGCGCGCAGCACCTCGATCGCCTTGGCCATCTGGCCGATCTCGTCGTCGCGGTCGGCGTGCGGCACGGTGAAGGCGCGCTGGCCGGCGGCGAAGGCGCCGATGGTGCCGGTCAGGCCGGACAGCGGCGTCACCACCCGGCGCTGGATGCCGATCACCGCCCCGGCCAGCACCACCACCGCCACCGCCAGCAGCAGGCCGAGCAGCAGCAGGGCGCGCAGGGCCTGGTCGCGGTGGGTGGCGGCGACCTGGCCGGCCTCGGCGATGGCGGCGTCGCGCATCAGCATCAGCGATTTCAGCATCGGCGCGGTCTGGCGCCGCCATTCGGCCGGGGTGAGGTCGTAGACGCCGTCACCCAGGCCGGCCTTGAACACCCGGTCGCTCAGCGGCTGGAACGGGGTGAAGAAGCCGGCTTCGAGCTTGCCGAGCGCCTCGCGCAGCCCGGCCGGGCTGTCGGGCCCGCCGGCCTTGTCGCGCAGCTGCTCCCACAATTGCGCCACCCGGCCCCGGCCGAGATAGAGGTCGCGCAGCAGCTCGGGCGAGAACGGCTTGCCCGAGGTGATCGCGGCGATGTGCTGGGTCGAGAAGCGCCCGGCCTGATCGCGCAGGGCCCAGGCGGTGCCGGCCAGCGCCGCCGGGCTGGCGACGTCGGCGTCGAGTCCGACCAGCCGCCGCTCCAGCGTCGCGGTCAGGGCACTGGTGCGGTTGAGCACCTCGAACATCGCGTTGAAAAAGCGGGGGCGGAACGCGGCGATCTGGTCGCTCGGACCGCCGGCCAGGGCATCGGCCTCGGCGCGCAGGCGGACGTTGTCGGCGCGGATCTGCTCCAGCGCGCGGGTCATCGCCAGGATGTCGGGCTGGGTGGTGCCGCGCGCCTGGGCCAGCGCCGCGTCGAAGGCACGGTCGACTCCGGCGCGGGCCTCGTCGAGGGTCTTGCGGTTGGCGGGGTCGCCGTCGAGCGCGACGCTGGTCGCCCCCCGTTCCGGCGACAGCGCCTCCGACACCTGGGTCAGCGCCCCCAGCACCTGGACCAGCTCGCCCGCATCACGCGCATAGCTGAAGCTTTTCCAATTATCGCTGAACAATGCGATCGCCAGCGCCACCACAACGGCGGAGATCGCCGTGAGGCAGACCGAAATGAACCGTTTGATCGACATGACAAAACCCCTTACGGCGCCTCGTCTGGAAGGCGCGTATTGCTGCCATACAGTGTTTCCCGTACTAAAAGCGTGACGTAACGGGATTTATGTTATCTGTTTATATCGTAAACCACCCCTCCAGACCCGTCATCTTTTAATGCTGGTCTATGCGCGCGCCCGGTCAATTCCTCATCTAAAAGGGGATTTTCTTTGCGGCTGCCATAACCGGGGCGCACGGCCTGATCCGGTTGATGTGGGGAGTTATATGCCAAAAGTCCATATCAAAATATGAACAAAGCATCATTCAGGGGCGGTCCCCCCGCCATGCCGCCCGAATTTGGGTATCGTCCCCGTCCGGCGTCGAACCGCGGCGGCAACGGAGGGGGCGGACTTCATGGGTGGCAACGGGGGACTCAGCATCGGCGCGGCGCTCGAACGGCGCGGCCACAACAATTTCGACCTGATCCGGCTGTTTGCCGCGCTGATGGTGCTGTGGAGCCACGATTACCTGATCCTCGGGACCGGCGACCGGCTGGCGCCGATGTTGCTCGACTACGATACGGGTGGCGGATTCGGCGTCACCCTGTTCTTCGTGATCAGCGGCTTCCTGGTGACCCGCTCGGCGGCGCGACGCGACTCATGGGCCTATCTGCGGGCCCGGGCGCTGCGCCTGCTGCCGGCGCTGGCGGTGGTGGTGCTGGCCTCGGTGCTGCTGCTCGGGCCGCTGGCGACCACCCTGCCGCTCGACGCGTATTTCTCCGCGCCGGCCACCTGGGCCTATCTCGGCAACATCCTGCTGCCGGGCGGGCCGGTGTTCGTCCTGCCCGGGGTGTTCGGCGGCGCCGCCGTCAACGGCTCGCTGTGGACCCTGCCGCTGGAGGTGGGCTTCTACCTGCTGCTGGTGCCGCTCAAGGTGCTGGGCGGTCTCGCCCGGGGGCTGATCCTGGCGGTGCTGGCGGCGTTCGCGCTCGCCTTCGCGGTGGCGGCCGGCTGGGGCGGCCTGGGCTGGGGCGCGCCGGGGCCGGTGGTGTGGAGCGGGCTTTGCGCCTATCCCGTGTTGCGCTACGGCCTCGCCTTCTTCAGCGGGGCGGCGCTGTGGGCGTGGCGCGACCGGGTGCCGCTGTCGGGGCCGCTGGCCCTGGTCGGCCTGCTGGCGCTGTGGGGGGCCGCCGGCAGCGCCGCCGCGCCGGTCGCCTATGCCCTGTGCCTGCCTTATCTGGTGATCTACGCCGCGCTGGCCCATCCGCCGCGTTTCGACCTGACCGGCCGGATCGGCGATCTGTCCTACGGCACCTACCTGCTCGCCTTTCCGATCCAGCAGAGCCTGATCCACGCGATCGGGCCGGAGGCGATCACCCCGATGATCCTGCATCTGACCGTCACCCCGCTGGCGCTGGCGGGGGCGGCGCTGCTGTGGCGCCGGGTCGAGCGGCCCTGCCTCGCCCGCAAGGACCGCCGGCCGGTGCCTCCCGCCGTGGCGGCCTGAGCGGCGGCCCCGGAGGGTCAGGCCGGCTTGGCGGCGGGACGGCCGACGCCGTCGAGGAACACCGTCACCGCGGCGCGGACATGGGCCTCGATCCGGGCCTCGGTCGGCGGCTGGGATTCGAGGCCGAGGGCGAGGCGGACATAAAGGTCGCCCATCACCGCGCCGAGATAGATCCGGGCATAGGCCTCGGCCCGCTCGGCCTCGTCGGAGGAGGGGGGCAGGGCGGCGCGGAACCGTTCGGCGAGGCGGGTCTTGAGCGCGCGCGGCCCGTCATTGAAGAAGAATTCGGCGATGTCGGGGACGCGGTGGCCCTCGGCGACCAGGATGCGGAACACCGCGATCGCGTTGGGGGTCAGCGCGGCCTGGACGAAGGCGGTGCCGAGCGCGACCAGCCCATCCTCGCAGAAGCTGCAAGGCCCCGGTTCGTCGGTGAACAGGTCCCAGATCCGGGTGGTTTCCTCGGCGACGATCGCCCGCAGCAAGCCTTCCTTGTTGCCGAACTGTTCGTACAGCGTGCTGCGCGATCCCTTCGACCGGTCGAGGATGTCGCTGAGGCTGGTGCCGCCGAAGCCTTTTTCGAGAAACAGCTCCTTGGCCGCGTCGATCATTGCCTGGCGGCGGGCCAGGCCCCGATTCTGCGGCTTTGCCGGTATCATGACGAACTATCTACTCCCTGCCGTTCGGCGCGTGCCGCCGAACCGGCTTGATTTGGACTAAACTGTACGGTACGGTACACTCTCTACGCCGCGTCGTCCACCCCCCCCGCTCCGCTGACGTCGCCGCAGCCTTTGAGGATCCCACCCCATGCCTTTCGCCCCCAGAGTTGTTTCCCTGGCCGTCCTTGCTGTGTTCGCGCTGGCCGCCGGCGGCTGTGACGATGGCAAGAAAGCGTCCGGCGCCCCGGCGATGCCGCCGCCCGAGGTGTCGACCGTCACCGTCACTCCGAAAAGCGTCGCGGTGACCGTCGATCTGCCCGGCCGGACCGTGGCCTATCGCGTCGCCGAGGTGCGGCCCCAGGTCGGTGGGATCATTCTGAAGCGCCTGTTCAAGGAAGGCAGCGAGGTCAAGGAGGGCCAGCAGCTCTACCAGATCGACCCCGCCCCCTATCAGGCGACGCTGGCCAGCGCCCAGGCCGATCTCGCCAAGGCGCGCGCCACGCTGAAATCGGTCGAGGCCAAGGCCTCGCGCTATGCCGAGCTGGTGCAGATCAACGCGGTGTCGCGCCAGGATTACGACGACGCGGTCGCCAGCCTCGATCAGGCCCGCGCCCAGATCCTCGCCTCCGAGGCCTCGGTGCGCACCGCCCAGATCAACCTCGCCTACACCAAGGTCTATGCCCCGATCTCGGGGCGGATCGGCCGGTCGGCCTCGACCGAGGGCGCGCTGGTCACCGCCGGCCAGTCGACCAACCTCGCCACCATCACCCAGCTCGACCCGATCTATGTCGATGTCAGCCAGTCGAGCTCGGATCTGCTGCGGATGCGGCGCGAGGCCTCGCGCGGTCAGCAGCGCCCGGTCGAGGACGCCCCGGTCCAGCTGCTGCTCGACGGCACCACCCAGGTCTACGACCAGGCCGGCCGGCTGCAATTCTCCGAGGTGACGGTCGATCAGACCACCGGGGCGGTCCAGGTCCGCGCCGTGTTCCCCAATTCCCGCCACGAACTCTATCCCGGCCTGTTCGTCCGCGCCCGGGTCGAGCAGGGGGTGCGTGACAACGCCCTGCTGGTGCCGCAGCGCGCCCTGGTCCGCAACGCCGACGGCAGCACCGTCGTCTGGGTGGTCGGGGCCGAATCGAAGGTGGCGCCGCGCCCGGTCAAGGTCGGCCCGGCGGTCGGCGATTCGTGGCTGATCGAGGACGGGCTGGCCGATGGCGACGTGGTGGTGACCGAAGGGTTGCAGAAGATCCGTCCCGGCATGCCGGTGCGGCTCGCCGCCGCCCCGGGCGCCGCTCCCGCCGCTCCCGCCGCCGCGCACTGACCGGAGACGTCCCCCCATGTCGCGTTTCTTCATCGATCGCCCGGTCTTCGCCTGGGTCATCGCGATCGTCATCATGCTGGCCGGCGGGCTGTCGATCCTGGCCCTGCCGATCGAGCAATATCCGCGCATCGCCCCGCCGGCGGTGGCGATCACCGCCTATTATCCCGGCGCCTCGGCCCAGACGGTGGAGAACACCGTCACCCAGGTGATCGAGCAGAAGATGAACGGCATCGACCATATCCGGTACATGTCGTCCACCTCGGATTCCGCCGGCAACGTCACCATCACCATCACCTTCGACCCCGAGGCCAATCCCGACATCGCCCAGGTCCAGGTGCAGAACAAGCTGCAACTGGCGATGCCGCTGCTGCCGCAGGAGGTGCAGAACCAGGGCGTCAAGGTCGCCAAGGCGGCCAAGAACTTCCTGATGGTGGCGGCGATCTACGCCCCCGACGACCGCTATCCCCAGCATGACCTGACCGACCTGCTGACCTCGCGGGTGCAGGACCCGGTCAGCCGGGTCAACGGCGTCGGCGAGGTCACCGTGTTCGGCGCCCAGCACGCGATGCGGGTCTGGCTCAACCCGGACAAGATGATCAGCTACGCGCTGACCACCACCGACATCGTCAACGCCATCACCGCCGAGAACGCCGAGGTCTCGGTCGGCCAGCTCGGCGGCAATCCGGCGGTCGAGGGCCAGCAGATCAACGCCACCATCCTGGCCCAGAGCCGGCTGGAAACCCCCGACCAGTTCGCCCGCATCCTGCTCAAGGTCAACACCGACGGCTCGCAGGTCCGGCTCAAGGACGTCGCCCGGATCGAGGTCGGCTCGGAAAATTACGAGGTCCAGGCCAAGTTCAACGGCCACCCCGCCGCGGCGATGGGCATCAAGCTCGCCGCCGGGGCCAACGCGCTCGACACCGTCGCGGCGGTCAAGAAGCAGATGGCCACCCTCCAGACGTTCTTCCCGCAGGGCGTCGAGGTGGTCTATCCCTACGACACCACCCCGTTCGTGCGGCTGTCGATCGAGGAGGTGGTCAAGACCCTGATCGAGGCCATCGTCCTGGTGGTGCTGGTGATGCTGCTGTTTTTGCAGAACTGGCGCGCCACCCTGATCCCGGCGATCGCGGTGCCGGTGGTGCTGCTCGGCACCTTCGGCATCCTCGCCGCCTGCGGCTTCACCATCAACACCCTGACGATGTTCGCGATGGTGCTGGCGATCGGCCTGCTGGTCGATGACGCCATCGTCGTGGTCGAGAACGTCGAACGCGTGATGAGCGAGGAGGGCCTGCCGCCCAAGGAAGCCACCCGCAAATCGATGGACCAGATCACCGGCGCCCTGGTCGGCATCGCCCTGGTGCTGTCGGCGGTGTTCGTGCCGATGGCGTTCTTCACCGGCTCGACCGGGGCGATCTACCGTCAGTTCTCGCTGACCCTGGTGTCGGCGATGGCGCTGTCGGTGGTGGTGGCCCTGATCCTGACCCCGGCCTTGTGCGCCACCCTGCTGAAGCCGGTCGAGCGCGGCCATGGCTGGGCCACCACCGGCTTCTTCGGCCGGTTCAACCAGCTGTTCAACCTGTCGCGGCGGTTCTACGGCAACGGCGTCCGCCATGTGCTGGCCCGCAAGATCCGCTATGTGCTGGTCTATCTGGTGATCGTCGGCGGCCTGGGGGCGATGTTCGCCTTCCTGCCCTCGGCCTTCCTGCCGGAAGAGGACCAGGGCACGATGTTCGTGATGGTCCAGGCCCCGCCCGGCGCCCCGCGCGCCCGCACCGCCGCCACCCTCGACACCGTGCGCGACTATTTCCTCAAGCAGGAAAGCGATTCGGTCGAGGGCGTGTTCACCCTGGCCGGCTTCAATTTCGCCGGTCGCGGCCAGAATGCCGGCATGGCCTTCGTGCGGATGAAGGATTGGAGCCTGCGCAAGGAGGCCCGCCAGCGGGTGCCGGCGGTGTCGCGCCGGGCGATGGGCGCGCTGTCGCGGATCAAGGACGCGATGGTGTTCGTGTTCGCCCCGCCGGCGGTGATCGAACTCGGCAACGCCACCGGCTTCGACCTGCAATTGCAGGATCTGGCCGGCGTCGGCCATGCCACCCTGATGCAGGCCCGCAACCAGCTGCTGGGGATGGCGGCGCAGAATCCGGCGCTGATCGGCGTCCGCCCCAACGGCCTCGAGGACGTGCCGCAATACAAGATCGACATCGACCGCGAGAAGGCCAGCGCCCTCGGCCTGTCGCTGGCGACCGTCAACACCACCCTGTCGGCGGCGTGGGGCTCGGTCTACGTCAACGACTTCATCGAGCGCGGCCGGGTCAAGAAGGTCTATGTCCAGGCCGACGCCCCGTTCCGGATGAATCCCGACGACGTCAACCGGTGGGAAGTGCGCAATGCCGCCGGGGCGATGGTGCCGTTCTCGACCTTCGCCACCGCGCATTGGGATTTCGGCTCGCCCCAGCTTGAACGCTATAACGGCGTGCCGTCGCGCGAGATCATGGGCTCGCCCGCGCCCGGCCGCTCGTCGGGCGAGGCGATGGCGATCATGGAGGATCTGGCCAAGAAGTTGCCGCCCGGGATCGGCTATTCCTGGACCGGCCTCTCCTACGAGGAGCGGATGGCCGGGTCGCAGGCGCCGGCGCTGTACGCCCTGTCGGTGGTGGTGGTGTTCCTCTGCCTCGCCGCCCTTTACGAAAGCTGGGCGATCCCGTTCTCGGTGATGCTGGTGGTGCCGCTCGGCGTGTTCGGCGCGGTGGGGGCGGTGACGTTGGCGCGGCTGCCCGACGACATCTATTTCCAGGTCGGCCTGCTGACCACCATCGGCCTCACCGCCAAGAACGCGATCCTGATCGTCGAGTTCGCCAAGGCCCTGCACGAGGAGGGACGATCCCTGCTCGACGCGGCGATCGAGGCCTCGCAGCAGCGCCTGCGTCCGATCCTGATGACCTCGTTCGCCTTCATCCTCGGCGTGCTGCCGCTGGCGATCGCCAACGGGGCCGGCTCGGGGGCGCAGAACGCGATCGGCATCGGGGTGATGGGCGGCATGATCAGTGCCACCCTTCTGGCTATTTTCTTCGTTCCGTTGTTTTTCGTGCTGGTTTTGCGCTATTTCCTGAAGGATCGCGATCAGGCTGTCGCGCCGAGGGAGGTGCACGATGCCTGACCGGTTCCCCCTTGTTGGCCGAGATCCCGCCATGATCAAGAAGCTGTCCTCGTTGCTTGCCGCCACCACCCTGCTGGCGGGGTGCTCGCTGATCCCCGATTACCTGCGTCCGGACGCCCCGGTGGCGCCGTCCTGGCCGCAGGCCGACAGCGCCGCCCGGGCCGGGGCGCCGCTGATGGGCGATCTGGCCTGGAAGGCGTTCTTCAAGGATCCGGGCCTCCAGGCCCTGATCGAGCAGGCGCTGGCCAACAACCGCGACCTGCGCGTCGCCGCCCTCAACATCGAGGTGGCGCGGTCAACCTACCGGGTGTCGGAATCGGCGCTGTTCCCGCAGATCAACGCCAATGGCGGCTTCACCAGCCAGCGGATTCCCAAGGGGGTCGGCGGCAGCACCGCCGACGTCACCAACCGGACCTATCAGGCCAATCTGGGGGTGACCTCGTGGGAGCTCGACTTCTTCGGCAAGCTGTCGAGCCAGCAGGAACAGGCCTATGAGAACTTCCTCGCCACCGAGGAAGCCCGGCAGGCGACCCGGATCTCGCTGATCGCCGAGGTCGCCAACGCCGCGCTGTCGCTTTACGGCGACCGCGCCTTGCTGGCCCTGACCGAGGAAACCCTGGCCAGCCGCGAGGATTCGCTGGGCCTGATCCAGCGCAGCTTCGACAACGGGGTGTCGTCGCAGGTCGATGTCGCCCAGGCCCGCACCGCGGTCGAGACCGCCCGGGTCAACAAGGTCAAGTACCAGCGCCAGGTCGAACTCGACAAGAACGCCCTGACCCTGCTGCTGGGCGGCCCGTTCGACGAATCCCGCCTGCCGTCGCCGGCCTCGCTCGACGCGGTCGGGCTGGTCGAGGACATGCCGGCCGGGCTGCCGTCGGAGGTGCTGCTGCGCCGGCCCGACGTCGCCCAGGCCGAACACAGCCTGAAGGCGGCCAACGCCAATATCGGCGCCGCCCGCGCCGCCTTCTTCCCCAGCATCTCGCTGACCGCCTCGGGCGGCGGCACCAGCGGCACGCTCGACACCCTGACCGCCTCGCCGGCCTGGATCTTCAACCCGCAGATCACCGTGCCGATCTTCACCGCCGGCAAGAACCAGGCCAATCTCGACAGCGCCAAGGCCAGCCGCGACATCGCCGTCGCCACCTACGAGAAGACGATCCAGACCGCCTTCCGCGAGGTGTCCGACGCCCTGGCCGCCCGCGCCACCCTGACCCAGCAGATCAAGTCGCAGGGCGATCTGGTCACCGCCACCGGCGACAGCTACCGCCTGTCGCGCGCCCGCTATGACCGCGGCGTCGATTCCTATCTCAACGTGCTGGATTCCCAGCGTTCGCTCTACAGCGCCCAGCAGGATCTGATCTCGACCCAGGTCACCCGGCTGTCCAACCTTGTCACCCTCTACAAGGTGCTGGGGGGCGGGGTCGAACGCGACGCGGTCGCCAAGGCGGAGTAGTTTTTAACCGTTACAAAAAGATCATCCCGCCGCCATCTCGGCGTAAGCCGGGGGGCGGTAGGATCTCACCATCAGCTTTCGGGATCAGCCACTCGAAAGTCGTCCTCCGGGTCCCCCCCGACCCGTCGCCCCGCCTCCGGTCCCCCTTCGGAGGCGGGGTTTTTGTTGTTGGGCTGCCGCCCAAACCCGCCCGGGGCGATGCCCCGGACCCCCCTTTGTTTTCGAAAAAAAGGGGGGGTGGGGCATCGCCCCAAGCGGGGCGCGGGGTGGCAACCCCGCTTCTTCCCCGCTGGGCAAGCCGGCGCGGACCGGCTATATCCCCGCCGATGTGGCAGGAAATTCCCTATGTCGATCCGTTGCGCGCCTACGCCCCCTGGGCCGGCGAGGCCTGGGCGATGCTGCTCGACAGCGGCGGCGACGACACCGCGCGCGGCCGGCACGCCTTTCTCGCGGTGCGGCCGGTCCACACCCTGACCGCCGACGGCGCCGGGCTGCGCCGTGACGGCGTGGCGATCGGCGGCGATCCCTTCGCCGCCTTGGCCGAGGCGCTGGCGGCGTTTCCGCCGCCGCCGCCGGGGCCGCTGCCGTTCGCCGGCGGCGCGGTCGGGTTGTTCGGCTATGAACTGGGCCGCCATCTCGAACGTGCCCCCGCCCGCCATGGCAGCGGGCCGGCCGAACTGGCGGTCGGGCTGTACGACGCGGTGGCCGGGTTCGACCGGGTCGCCCGCCGCGCCTGGGTGGTGGCGGCGCGGCCGCAGGCCCGGGCCAAGGCGGCGGCGCTGGCCGAGGCGATCGCCGCCGCGCCGCCGTTGCCGCCGCTGCCGCCGCCGCCCGGGCTGGCGCTGCGGCCGGAGCTGACGCGGGAGGCCTATCTCGACCGGGTGCGGCGGATCCTCGCCCTGATCGCGGCGGGGGAGGTCTATCAGGTCAATTATACCCAGCGCTTCCGCGCCGCGCGCCCGGCCGGGCTCGACCCGTTCGCGCTGTACCGCCGGCTGCGGGCGCTCAATCCGGCGCCGTTCGCCGCCTGCCTGCGCTTCGGCGGCGGTCTGGCGCTGGTCAGCGCCTCGCCCGAGCGGTTCCTGTCGCTCGACCGCGCCGGGCGGATCGAGGCGCGGCCGATCAAGGGCACCCGGCCGCGCGCCGCCGATCCGGCCGCCGACCGCGCCGCCGCCGCCGCCCTGGCCGCCAGCGGCAAGGATCAGGCCGAGAACCTGATGATCACCGACCTGCTGCGCAACGATATCGGCCGGGTGGCCCGGCTGGGCAGCGTGCGGGTGCCGGTGCTGCGCGGGATCGAAAGCCACGCCACCGTCCATCACCTCGTCTCGGTGGTCGAGGGGCGGCTGCGGCCGGGGCTGGGGCCGGTCGATCTGCTGCGCGCCGCCTTTCCCGGCGGCTCGATCACCGGGGCGCCGAAGCTGCGGGCGATGGAGATCATCGACGACCTGGAACCGGGACCGCGCGGGCCGTATTGTGGCGCGGTCGGCTGGATCGGCGGCGACGGGGCGATGGATACCAGCATCGTCATCCGCGCCATCACCCTGACCGCCGACGAGGTGATCGCCCAGGCCGGCGGCGGCATCGTCGCCGAGTCCGATCCCGCCGCCGAGCATGCCGAAATGATGACCAAACTGGCGCCGGCCCTGGCGGCGCTGGAGGGAGAAGGCCGATGCTGAGCTGGCTGAACGGGGCCCTGGTGGCCGATCCCCGCCTCGATCCCGCCGATCGCGGCTTCACCCTGGGCGACGGTTTGTTCGAAACCATCCGTCTCGCCGGGGGGCGGCCCTGCCATCTCGCCCGCCATCTCGCCCGCCTCGCCGCCGGCTGCCATGTCCTCGATCTGCCGCTGCCCTATGACGGCGCGACGCTGGCGGCGGCGATGGCCGGGCTGGCGCGGGCGCAGGATCTCGATGCCGGGGTGCTGCGGCTGACCCTCAGCCGGGGGCCGGGGCCGCGCGGGCTGCTGCCGCCGGCCACGCCGCATCCGACCCTGCTGCTGACCCTGGCGCCGCCCGCGCCGCCGCCGGGGCCGGCCCGGCTGGTGATCGCCACCGTCACCCGCCGCAACGAGCATTCGCCGCTGGCCCGGATCAAGAGCCTCAATTACCTCGACAATCTGCTGGCGCGGCAGGAGGCGGCCCGGCGCGGGGCCGACGATGCCCTGCTGCTCAACGGCCAGGGCCGCGCCGCCGACAGCGCGATCGCCACCCTGCTGGTCCGGCTCGACGGCCGGATCGTCACCCCGCCGGTGGCCGATGGCGCCCTGCCGGGCATCGCCCGCGCCCTGGCGCTGGAGGCCGGGCTGGTCGAGGAGGCGCCGCTGACCCCGGCCGACCTCGCCCGGGCCGACGCGGCGGTGCTGGCCAACAGCCTGGGGGTGCGGGCGGTGGTCAGCCTCGATGACCGGCCGCTCGCCCCCTGTGACGCCCTGGTCCGCGCCCTGGCCACCCGGCTGCTGACCGAGCCGGCCTGACCCCTGTCGGCGTGTCTATGCGGCAAGATATAGACTGGGAACGGACAGGACGAAGGTCTATAATCCTTCGACCCCGCTGACGCCGCGCGCGTGGCGGGCGGGGACCGC
Organism: Phaeospirillum tilakii; assembly: GCF_042683125.1. Taxonomy (NCBI): domain Bacteria; kingdom Pseudomonadati; phylum Pseudomonadota; class Alphaproteobacteria; order Rhodospirillales; family Rhodospirillaceae; genus Phaeospirillum; species Phaeospirillum tilakii. The sequence goes on along the minus strand of NZ_JBHUIY010000017.1, from coordinate 14,908 downwards.
GTCCCGCGCCGCCCGGCGCCGAGGGGGAGAAGGCCATGACTCTGAAATCGGTCAAGACCCGGATTCTTCTGTTCGCCGGCCTGTGTCTGGTCGGCGCGGTGGCGGTTCAGGTGGTGTCGGGCCTGCTTGCGGCCCAGTCGGCCAACGATCTGGTGGTGACCCGCACCAGCACCATTCTCGACGACAAGACGCGCGAGGCGATCGGCAATCTCGCCTCGACCCAGGCCGGGCTGCTGCGCTCCGAGTTCGAAACCGCGCTGATCGCCGCCCGCACCATGGCCCAGGCCTTCGCCCACAGCGCCCAGGCCAGCGACGGCGGCCGCCAGCCCGACAAGCGGCAGCATCTCAACGACATCCTGCTCAACGTGCTGACCCTCAATCCGCGCTTCAACGGCACCTATTCCGCCTGGGAGCCCAATGCCCTCGACGGTGCCGACGAATCCTTCCGTGGCCGGCGGGAGACCGGCACCGACGCCACCGGCCGCTTCCTGCCCTACTGGAACCGCGACCGCGCCGGCCGGATCGCGATGCAGCCGCTGGTCGAGTATGACAGCGCCGAGCGTCATCCCAACGGGGTGATGAAGGGCGGCTGGTATCTCGGGCCGAAGCAGACCGGCAAGGAAAGCGTGCTGGGGCCGCTGCCCTATATCGTGCAGGGGCGGGAGGTCTATCTCGCCACCCTGTCGGTGCCGATCGTCGCCAAGGGCAAATTCGTCGGGGTGGCCGGCGCCGATTTCGACCTCGATTTCGTCCAGAAACTGGCCGGCGAGGTCAGCCGCGCGGTGTTCGACGGCCATAATCAGGTGGTGATCCTCAGCGATCTCGGTCTGGTGGTGGCGCACAGCGCCCATCCCGAGCTGATCGGCAAGAGCTTCGCCGGGGAGAGTCACAGCTGGGACGCCGACCTCGCGGTGATCCGGGCGGGCGAGGCCAGCTCGCGCTGGCAGGGCGACACCCTGCGCACCTTCGCCCCGATCCGGCTGGGCGAGACCGGCAAGCCCTGGTCGGTGCTGATCGAGGTGCCGCGCCCGGTGGTGATGGCCCAGGCCGACCAGTTGCGCGAAAGCCTGCTCGACCGCACCCGCCAGAACATGATCTGGTCGCTGGTGACCAGCGTGGTGGTGCTGCTGGCGGCGCTCGGGGTGATGGCGCTGGCGGCGCGCGGCGTGGCCGGGCCGATCATCGCGATGACCCGGGCGATGCAGCGGCTGGCCGACGGCGACACCGCGATCGAGATCCCCGCCCGCGACCAGCAGGACGAGATCGGCCAGATGGCCCACACCGTCCAGGTGTTCAAGGAAAACGCCCTGCGCGTCGCGGCGTTGCAGGAAGAGCAGACCCGGGCCGAGGCCCGCGCCACCGAGGAGCGGCGTCAGGCCCGCCACCAGCTCGCCGACAGTTTCGAGGCCAGCGTGATGGGGCTGGTGCAGGCGGTGGCCGGCTCGGCCGACCAGATGCAGAGCACCGCCGTCGGCATGGCCGACAGCGCCCGCGAGGCCGGCAGCCGGGCCGAGACGGTGGCCAGCGCCGCCCAGTCGGCCACCGCCAATGTCGAGACGGTGGCCACCGCCGCCCAGGCGCTGTCCGACTCGATCGGCGAGATCAGCCGGCAGGTGGCCCAGGCGGCCCAGGTGGCGCAGACCGCCTCGACCGAGGCCGCCCGCACCAGCCAGATGGTCGAGATCCTGGCCGGGGCCGCCGACCGCATCGGCGAGGTGGTCAATCTGATCAACGACATCGCGGCGCAGACCAACCTGCTGGCGCTCAACGCGACCATCGAGGCGGCGCGGGCCGGCGATGCCGGCAAGGGCTTCGCGGTGGTGGCGGGCGAGGTCAAGCATCTCGCCAACCAGACCGCCAAGGCGACCGAGGAGATCGGCGGTCAGGTCAGCGCGGTGCAGGAGGAAACCCGCCGCGCCGTCGCCGCGATCCGCACCATCGCCGGGGTGATCGACGACGTGCGGCAGATTTCGGCCTCGATCGCCGCCGCGGTGGAGGAGCAGGGCGCCGCCACCCGCGAGATCTCGCGCAACGTCCAGCAGGCCGCCGCCGGCACCCGCGACGTTTCGACCAACATCGCCGGGGTCAATCAGGCGGTCGGCAGCACCGGGGCCGCCGCCAACACCGTGCTCGACTCGGCCCGGGCGCTGTCGGACAATGCCGGGCGGCTGCGGGCCGAGGTCGGCAGCTTCCTGGTCACCGTCCGCCAGTGACGGGCGGTGGCCGTTCCGCGATGCTGTCTGAAAAAAGCCGTTTTTGTCGCTGATGATGGCGACACTCCCGGATTGGACTTCGCCGGGTGCGATCACGCAGGAAAGGCGCCGATCATGTTCGCGAGTTTGGGCTCCCGTCTGGCGATAGCCGCCCTGGCCGGCACGATGCTGGTGACCCCGCTGAGCGCGGCGCGGGCCGGGGGGCATCATGGCGGGGACGTCGCCCTCGGTCTGCTCGGGGCGGCGATCGTCGGCGGCACCGTCGCCGCGATCGTCAGCAGCCAGGACCCGGCGCCGCCGCCGGTCTATGTCGCGCCGGCCCCGGTCTATCCGCCGCCGCCGGTCTATTACGCCCCGCCGCCGGTGGCCTATGTCCCGCCGCCGCCGGTCTATTACGCCCCGCCGCCGCCGCCTTATTACCGGCACGGCTATTATTACCGCTCGGGCTATTACTACCGCTAGGGGTGCTCCGGTGGCGGCGGGCCGGGCGCCCGCCGCCGGGGGCCGTCAGGCGACGGTGACGTAGCGGTCGCCGCGCGCCTTGCAGACCGGACAGCTGTCCGGGTGGTCGCCGATCACGGTGTGGCCGCAATGCGGGCAGATCCACACCGTCTCGGCGGCGAGATCCTTGCCGGCGGCGACCGCCGCCAGGGCGGCCTGGAACAGGCCGTGATGGATCTTCTCGACCTCCATCGCATGCTTGAGCGACAGCAGGGCGGCGCGGGCGCCCTCGGCCTCGGCGGTGGCGACGAAGGCGGGATACATCTCCTCGAACTCGTGGCGTTCGCCCTCGATCGCCTCGCGCAGATTGTCGGCGGTGGCCTTGACCCCGCCCATCGCCCGCAGATGGGCGTGGGCATGGACCGTCTCGGCCTCGGCGACGGCGCGGAACAGCTTGGCCACGCCGGGGAAGCCCTCCTTGGCGGCGGCGTCGGCGAAGGCGAGATATTTGCGGTTGGCCTGGCTTTCCCCGGCGAAAGCGGCGGCGAGATCATCCTGGGTGGTCATGAAATCCGGTCTCCTTGGGGGTGAGAAAACGGGGCGGTGGCCCCGGGGGGAAGGGTCATTCGACGCAATCGTAGGTGACCTTGGCCAGATCGGGATTGAGGCTGCTGACCCGGGCCTTGCGTCCGGCCCAGCCGCAGATCTCGTCGGCCTTCTTGAGGGCGCGGACCTCGCTCGACCCGTCGTAGCTGATCACGCCGCCACGGTCGTTGGCCCATTCCACCTTGGGGTCGCTGCTGCATCCGGCCAGCAGCGTTGCCGCCACGGCCAGTCCGAGGGCGAAGGAAGTACGCATCCGATCGTTCTCCGCATTGCCAGTCCGGGACGGCAGCCTACCCCGGCGGCGCCTTGCTGTCACCGGGATGACGGCGCCGTCCGCCGCCGCTATCATCCCTGCTTTCCCCCCTTTGCAGGAGTTCCGAGGATGGCCGAAGCCAACCAGGATCTGATCAGCGCCGGCAACATCGCCAAGGCGCTGGGCGTGTCGGACGCCCGGGTCAAGAAGGCGATCAAGACGCTGGCGCTGGAGCCGGCGGCGAAGCGCGGCGTCTGCGCCTTTTACGACCAGGGCGCGGTGGAGCGGATCAAGGCCGCGCTGGCCGAAGGCTGACCGTTTTCGCCCACCCCCCAAACCCCCCGAAAAAAAGGGGGGTTTGGGGCTCCGCCCCAAGCGGGCGCGGGCGGCAGCCCGCTTAGCGGTCCTCGGGACGCGGCAGGCGCTGGATCGCCATCAGCAGGGCGGGATCGCCGATGAAGCTGTGGCTGCCGCAATGGGTCAGCCGGCTGCGCAGGGAGGCCCAGATCTCGCCGCCGATGTCGCGCCAGCGTTTGCACAGGGCGTAATCCTCGCTGAGATAGGTGCCGCTGTCGGGATCGATGATCGGATCGAACAGGGCATAGCCCGCACTGTCGCCGGTATCGCCCCGGCTGGCGCGAACGTCGCTGAGGGCGAAGCGCAGGTCGGGATGGGCGGCGATCAGCCGGGTCACCGCCGCCCGGGTCAGCATCATGAAGCCGCCGCCGAGGGCGCGGACCCGCATCATCTCCCCCTCGACCGGGGCGGGGCGCTGGTCGAGGAACTCGACCACGTAATTGAGGGCGTTGCTCTCGATGTCGGGGATGCCGTCGCGGGCCATCTCGCCGATCAGGTCCCAGTTGAGCTTCTTCAGCGGGTAGAGCGCGCCGCAGAAATCCTTGCCGGCGGCGAGCAGGCCGAACACCTGCTCGGGCTCGAAGCCGATGTCGGCATCGACGAACAGCAGGTGGGTGGCGTCGGGGATCTCAAGGAAGCGCTGGACCAGATTGGCGCGGGCGCGGGGGATCAGGGCGTCGCCGCCGAGCAGGCTGAACGACAGGGTCAGGCCCTGGTCGATGCAGGCGCGCTGGAGCTTGATCAGCGACACGGCGAAATGGGTGGTGACCAGCCCGCCATAACAGGGGGCGGCGACGAACAGGTGGATCGGTTGGTCAGGCATGCCGGGCCTTTCGCGGCGGAGGATCAGGCGGCGGCGAAGCGGTCGAGCGCCTGGGACAGCGCCGCCAGCGGCGCGCTCCAGTCGCCGCGCCGCCGTTGGCGGAACAGACGCAGACTGGGGTACCACGGGCTGTCGTCGCGCTCCAGCATCCAGCGCCAGTCGGGGGCGAACGGCAGCAGCAGCCACACCGGCTTGCCCAGCGCCCCGGCGAGGTGGGCGACGGCGGTATCGACCGCGATCACCAGATCGAGCCCGCTGATCGCGGCGGCGGTGGCGGCGAAATCGGTCAGGGTGGGGCCGAGATCGTCGAGGGTGCCCGCCGCCCCGTCGAGCAGGGCGCGGTCGCCGTCGCGCAACTGGCGTTGCAGCGAGAACAGCCGCAGGCCGGGACGGCTGGCGGCCGCCAGCAGCGTCGCCGCCGGCAGCGAACGCTGGGCGTCGGCGGGGTGGTCGGGGCTGCCGGCCCACACCAGTCCGACCGCCTTGCCCGGCCCGGCCAGCCGCGCCGCCCAGGCGGCGGCCTCGGCGGGATCGGGCGACAGGTAGGGCACCTGGGCCGGGATCGCCGCCGCGCGATCGACGTAGAGGCCGGGCAGGCTCATCAGCGGCAACTGGCAGTCGAAGGCGGGCAGGGGGCTGCCGAACGGGATCACCTCGGCCGGTTCGGGCCGGCGCCGGGCCAGCCGGGTCAGCGGCGCCGGCAGTTCGAGCAGGATCCGCCCGCCGGCGGCGGCGACCCGGGGCAGGAAGCGCAGCGCCAGGATCAGGTCGCCCAGCCCCTGTTCGGTGTGCAGCAGCAGGGTGCGGCCGTGGAGCGGGCCGCCGTCCCAGCGCGGCCGGCTGAACGGGGCGCGGTGCCGCACCGGGGCGGGGGCGTGCAGCCGGGCCTCGTATTCGCGCCAGCCGGTGACGAAATCGCCCTTCAGCAGGGCGATCTGCGACAGGTTGAAATGGGCCTCGGGGCTGTCCGGCACCAGCGCCAGCGCCGCCGTCAGGCATTCCTCGGCGCGGTCGAGCCGGCCGAGGTCGCGCCACGACACCGCGAGATTGATCAGCGCGTTCCAGTAATCGGGCTGAAGTTCGAGGCAGCGTTGATAGGCGGCGACCGAGTCCTCGATCGCGTCGCGCCGGCGCAGCGAATTGCCCAGGTTGAACTGGGCCATCACCAGATCGGGACGATGTTTCAGCGCGGCGCGGAAGCATTCCTCGGCCTCGGCATCGGCGCCGTCGCGGCTCAATTGGGTGCCGAGGTCGTTCCAGGCCAGGGCGTGGGCGGGATTGAGCGCCAGTTCGCGCCGCAGCGCCGCCTCGGCCTCGCCGTGCCGGCCGAGCGCGTCGTAGCAGAGGGCGAGGTTGAACTGGATTTCCGGCTGGCCGGGGGCGAGCAGGGCGGCGGTTTCGAGCAGGGCGACCGCCTCGTCGTGATGGCCCCGGCGGTGGGCGACGAAGCCGAGGGTCATCAGCCCGGTCGGGTTCTTTTCGTCCAGCGCCAGCAGCCTGCGGGCGGCGTCGGCCGCCGGGTCGAGCCGGTCGGTCTCGAGGCTGAGCACGGCGGACAGGGTCAGGGCGTCGCGGTCGTCGGGATGGCGGTCGAGCACCAGGGCGCACAGGCGCTGCGCCTCGTCGCGGCGGTTCTGGCCGCGCAGGGTCAGGGCGGCGGCCAGCACTTTCTGGGGGAGCGGCGGTTCCGGGGGAGATTGGTCCATTGGGCATCCACGCGACAGACGGGGCCGGTCCGGCGCCCGGACAGCCATCGGGCCAGCCTAGTCCGGATTCATTTATTTTTAGTGTCCCGCGCTCTTGACAGCGGGCTGGCCGGCGGGCCAGGATCCCGTTGCCTGAACGCGTTCAATGAACGTGTTCTGCATCCCCCCACGTCAGGCCGGCGGAGCGACCGATGCCGAGGCTGCCTCTCAGCGAGCAGGAACGCGACCAGATCCGCGGTCGGATCCTCGCCGCCGCGCGCGAGCTGGTCGAGCGGCTGGGGGCGGAGCGGCTGTCGATGCGGGCGATCGGGGCGCGGGTCGGGCTGACCGCTTCGGCGCTCTACGCCTATTTCCCGGCCAAGCAGGATCTGCTGCGGGCGCTGTGGCAGGGGGCGATCGACGATCTCGACGCCCGCTTCCGCGCCCTGTCGGCGGCCGAGTCCGATCCGCTGGCGGCGCTGGCGGCGCTGGGGCGGGCCTATGCCGGCTTCGCCCTCGAGGATCCGGTGCGGTTCCGCCTGCTGTTCTTCACCCCGGCCCCGCCCGGGGCGATCGACGACGAGACCGGCCAGCCGCCGCAGAGCCGGATCGGCTACGCCATCGCCCGCGAGCGGGTGGTCGAGGCGATCGATCGCGGCCTGCTCCGCCTCGGCGACGCCGATCTGGTGTGCCAGACCCTGTGGTCCTCGCTGCATGGGGTGGTGGCGCTGGCCAACGCCCCGACCGATTTCCCGTTCCAGTCGCCGCAGCGGCTGGTCGAAACGATGCTCGCCACCGTGCTGCGCGGCTTGAGCCGCGCCCCCCTGCCAGGAGATTCACGATGACCGCTCCCGTTCGCATCCCGGGCCGGTGGCGGGCCCCGGCCGCCGCCGGTCTGGCCGCCGGGCTCGCCCTGGCGCTGCTCGCCGGCTGCGACAAGCCCGCGCCGCCGGCCGAGCCGGCGCTGCGGCCGGTGCGGGCCGAGCCGGCGCGGGCGGTGACGCTGCGGGATTTCCCCGCCCTGGTCGGCGAGGTCCGGCCCCATTTCGAAAGCGATCTCGGCTTCAAGGTGTCGGGCCGGGTGGCGTGGCGGCTCAACCGGCTGGGCGCCAGCGTCCGGCGCGACGAGGTGGTGGCCCGGCTCGACGAGCAGGACCAGCGCAACCAGCTCGCCACCGCCCAGGCCGATCTCGCCGCCGCCCGCGCCGGGCTGGCCCAGGCGGCGGCCGAGGAAAAGCGCCAGAACACCCTGCGCAACGACGGCTGGGTGTCCCAGGCCCGCTACGAATCCGCGCTCCAGGCCCGCGACAGCGCCGCCGCCCAGGTGCGCGCCGCCGGGGCCCGGCTGAAGCTGGCCCAGGACCAGCTCGGCTACACCCAGCTGCGCGCCCCGGCCGACGGGGTGATCACCGCGCTGGGGGCCGAGGCCGGGCAGGTGGTCGGCGCCGGGCAGATGGTGTTGCGGCTGGCCCGGCCCGAGCACCGGGACGCGGTGTTCGCCCTGGCCGAAAACCGGCTGGCCGACCTGCCGCCCGACGCCCCGGTCGAGATCGCCCTGCTCGACGATCCGGCGGTGCGCACCGCCGGCACCGTCACCGAAATCGCCCCCAGCGCCGATCCGGCCACCCGCACCTATGCGATCAAGGTCGCCCTGCCCGACGATGCCGAGGCGCTGCGCTTCGGCATGTCGGTGGTCGGGCGGATCCAGACCGGGGCGCGGCGGGTGATCGCCCTGCCGGCGGCGGCGCTGTTCCAGCAGAACGGCCAGCCGGCGGTGTGGGTGGTCGATCCGGCCAGCCACGCCGTCGCCCTGGTCCCGGTCGGCGAGGTGCGGATCGACTCCGACCGGCTGCTGATCGGCAGCGGGCTGGAGGAAGGGGCGCTGGTGGTCACCGCCGGGGTGCAGACCCTGGTGCCGGGGCAGAAGGTCCGCCTGCTCGACCCGCCGGCCGCCGCCGCCGCTGAGGGGGCGCGGTGATGGGCCTCAACCTGTCCGACTGGGCGCTGCGCCACCGCTCGCTGACGATCTATCTGATGCTGGTCTGCGCGGTGGCCGGCACCCTGGCCTTCCTCGAACTCGGCCGCGACGAGGATCCGCCCTTCACCATCAAGGTGATGGTGGTCAAGACCCTGTGGCCGGGCGCGACCATCGACGAGACGGTCAATCAGGTCACCGACCGGATCGAGAAGAAGCTCGAGGAAACCCCCTCGCTCGATTATCTGCGCAGCTACACCACCGCCGGCGAATCGGTGGTGTTCGTCACCCTCAAGGACACCACCCCGCCCGGGCAGGTGGCCGATCTGTGGTATCAGGTGCGCAAGAAGACCGGCGACATCGCCCATACCCTGCCGCAGGGGGTGCAGGGGCCGTTCTTCGACGACGAGTTCGGCGACACCTTCGGGGTGATCTACGCCTTCACCGCCGACGGCTTCAGCTATCGCGAGCTGCGCGATTACGTCGAGGGGGTGCGGGCCGAACTGCTGCGCCTGCCCGACGTCGGCAAGATCACCCTGATCGGGGTGCAGGACGAGCGGGTCACCCTGTCGTTTTCGACCCGCCGGCTGGCCAATCTCGGCGTCTCCCGCGATCAGATCCTCGCCGCGCTGCAAAGTCAGAACGCGGTGGTCCCGGCCGGGGTGATCGATACCGGCGGCGAGAAGGTGCTGGTGCGGGTCAGCGGTGGCTTCGCCTCGCAGGGCGACGTCGCCGATCTCAATCTGCGGGTCGGCGACCGCTTCCTCCGCCTCGCCGACGTCGCCGAGATCGAACGCGGCACGGTCGATCCGCCCAGCCCCTCCTACCGGGTCAACGGCAAGCCGGCGATCGGGCTGGCGCTGTCGATGGCCAAGGGCGGCAACAATCTGGCCCTCGGCGAGGCGATCCGCCAGCGGATGGCCGCGCTCGAACGCGACCGCCCGGTCGGGATCGAGGTGATCCAGGTCGCCAACCAGCCCGAGGTGGTGCGCGCCTCGGTCGATGGCTTCGTCAAGTCGCTGATCGAGGCGGTGGCGATCGTGCTGGTGGTCAGCTTCCTCAGCCTCGGCCTGCGCGCCGGCACGGTGGTGGCGCTGTCGATCCCGCTGGTGCTGCTGGCCTCGTTCGTGCTGATGAAGATGACCGGGATCGACCTCCAGCGCGTCTCGCTCGGCGCCCTGATCATCGCCCTCGGTCTGCTGGTCGATGACGCGATGATCACGGTCGAGATGATGGTCCGGAAGCGCGAGGAGGGGCTGTCGGCCCACGAATCCGCCACCTTCGCCTATACCTCGACCGCCTTTCCGATGCTGACCGGCACCCTGGTGACGGTGATCGGCTTCCTGCCGGTCGGTTTCGCCCAGAGTTCCTCGGGCGAATATTGCTTTTCTCTGTTCGCGGTGGTGGCGATCGCCCTGCTGATCTCCTGGCTGGTGGCGGTGCTGTTCTCGCCGCTGATCGGGGTGGCGCTGCTGCCGAAGCGGATGGCGCCGCCGCCCGAAAGCGGGCTGACCTTCCGCCTCGGCCGCGCCTTCCGCGCCGTGCTGGAACTCTGCCTGCGCCACCGCTGGCTGGTGATCGCGGCGACCGCCGGGCTGTTCGTGCTGGCCCTGGTCGGGGCGAAGCATCTCCAGCAGCAATTCTTCCCCCCCTCGGAGCGGCCGGAGATCCTGCTCGATCTGTCGCTGCCGCACAGCGCCTCGATCAAGGCCACCGGCCGGGCGGTCGAGCGGATCGAACGCCGCCTCGCCGCCGATCCCGACGTCGCCCGCTATGCGATCAATGTCGGCAGCGGCGCGGTGCGCTTCTATCTGCCGCTCGACATCCAGCTCGACCATGATTACTTCGCCGAGGCGGTGGTGGTGGCGAAGGACGTCGCGGGGCGCGATGCCCTGGCGACGCGGTTGCAGCGCGAGCTGTCGGAGGAAATGCCCGAGGCGGTGATCCGCGCCACCCCGCTGGAGCTGGGGCCGCCGGTCGGCTGGCCGCTGAAATACCGCGTCAGCGGCCCCGACCCGCAGCAGGTGCGGCGGATCGCCTATGACCTCGCCGCCCTGATCGGTCAGGACGAGTCGACCCGGCTGATCAATTTCGACTGGAACGAACCGATCAAGACGGTGCGGGTGGCGATCGACCAGGACAAGGCCCGCCTGCTCGGCCTGACCTCGCAGGATCTGGCCCAGGCGCTCGACGCCGCCTTTTCCGGCACCACCCTGACCGTGTTGCGCGACTCGATCTATCTGATCCCGGTGCAGGCCCGGGCTCCGGCCGGCGAGCGCGCCGATCTCGACACCCTGCGCGGGTTGCAGATCTCGCTCGGGCCCAACCGCTCGGTGCCGCTCGGCGAACTGGCGCGGATCGAGACCGGGTTCGAACAGCCGATCCTGTGGCGGCGCCAACGTCTGCCCACCCTGACGGTTCAGGCCGACCTCACCGGCGGGATCCAGGCCGCCACCGTGGTCAAGCGGCTGGCGCCGAAAATCGAGGCCTTCGCCGCCGGGCTGCCGGCCGGCTACCACGTCGCCACCGGCGGCACCGTCGAGGAAAGCGCCAAGGGCCAGCGTTCGATCGGGGTGGTGATGCCGGTGATGCTGCTGCTGATGCTGACCGTGCTGATGGTTCAGTTGCAGAGCTTTCAGCGGCTGGCCCTGGTGCTCAGCGTCGCCCCGCTCGGCCTGATCGGGGTGGTGGCGGCGCTGCTGCCGACCGGGACGCCGATGGGCTTCGTTGCCATGCTCGGCTGCGTCGCCCTGATCGGGATGATCGTCCGCAATTCGGTGATCCTGGTCGATCAGATCGAACGCAACGTCGCCGACGGGATGGAACGCTGGGAGGCGGTGATCGAGGCCACCTGCCACCGTCTGCGCCCGATCCTGCTGACCGCGGCGGCGGCGATCCTCGGCATGATCCCGATCGCCTCGGAATCCTTCTGGGGGCCGATGGCCTACGCCATCATCGGCGGGCTGATGGTGGCGACGGTGCTGACCCTGCTGTTCCTGCCGGCGGCCTATGTGGCATGGTTCCGCGTGCCGGCGCCGAAGGGGTAAAACAAGGCGGGCTCTGCCCGCGCCCGCCAAGGGCCGCAAGGCCCTTGGATCCCGTCGAGGGAGGGGCACCGGAGCTGGAGGGAAAAAGGATGCGGGTGATCGCGTTCAACGGCAGTCCGCGCAAGGGCTGGAACACCGCCACCCTGCTGGAAGAGGTGTTGGCGGGGGCGGCCAGTCAGGGGGCGGAGGTCGAGATGGTTCATCTCTACGACCTTCACTATCAGGGCTGCGCCAGTTGCTTTGCCTGCAAGACCCGCGCCCATCCGCCCGAGCGGGGCTGCACCCGCCGGGACGGGTTGACCGAGTGGCTGGGGCGGGCCGCCGCCGCCGACGCGCTGGTGCTCGGCTCGCCGATCTATCTCGGCACCGTCACCGGCGAGATGAAGAGCTTCTTCGAGCGGCTGGTGTTTCCCTATCTCGCCTATGACGGCAGCTATTCCTCGCTGTTCCCGCGCCGGATCCGCACCGCCTTCGTCTACACCATGAATCTGGGCGAGGCGGCGATGGTCGAACGGGGCTATCCGGTTCATCTCGACAGCAACGCCCGTTATCTCGGCCGGATGTTCGGCGGGTGCGAGACGCTGTGCAGCACCGACACCTGCCAGTTCGAGGATTACGGCCGGATGGCCGCCGACGGCTTCGACGCCGCCCACAAGCAGCGGCGGCGGGAAGAACAGTTCCCCCAGGATCGCGCCGCCGCCTTTGCCCTCGGCACCCGGCTGGCCGCCCCGGCCGAGGCGGGCTGAGGCGGCGGCGCTTCTCCCCGGCGGGGGGCTGCGTTATGGTACCTGCCCCGGGCCGGGGCGAATCGGTCGCCCGCCGCGCGCCGGAGTGAAGAAGGCCTTGTCATGAACATCGAGCCCGGTCAGACGGTGACCGCCCCCCCCGCCACCGACGATCCCGCCAGCCCGGCCGATCTGCCGCCGGCCGGGTGGCGGCTGTGGTGGCTGGCGATCCGGCCGCGCACCCTGACCATGGCGGTGGCGCCGGTGCTGGCCGGCACCGCGCTGGGCTGGGCCGAGGGCGGCCATTTCGACCCCCGCCCGTTCCTCGCCGCGCTGGGCGGGGCGCTGATGATCCAGGCCGGGGCCAATCTCTACAACGATGTCGGCGACGCCCTGCGCGGCGGCGACCAGCCGTTGCGCCAGGGGCCGCCGCGCGTCACCGCGCTCGGCTGGGCGACGCCGGCCCGGGTGCGCGCCGCCGCGATCGCCTGTTTCGGCCTCGCCTGTCTGTTCGGGCTTTATCTGATCGCACTGGGCGGCGTGCCGATCCTGCTGCTCGGCCTCGCCTCGCTGGCCGGCGGCTGGTGCTATTCCGGCGGCGCGCGCCCGATTTCCTACGGTCCCTATGGCGAACTGTGCGTGATCGCCTTCTTCGGTATCGGCGCGGTGGCCGGCAGCGCCTATCTCCAGACCGGCACCCTGCTCGGCTCGGCGGTGCTGGTCGGCCTCGCCCTCGGCGCGGTGGCGGCGGCGGTGCTGATGGCCAACAATTACCGCGACATGGAGCCCGACCGGCTGGTCGGCCGCCGCACCCTGGCGATCCAGCTCGGTCCGCGCCACAGCCGTTTCCTCTACGCGGCGATGGTGCTGGCCCCGTTCGCCCTGCTGGCCGGCCCGACCGGCCCGGCCGGCGGCTGGGTGACGCTGGCGGCGCTGCCGCTGGCGATCGGCCTGATCCATCGCTTCTTCACCGAGCCGCGCGGCCCGGCCTTCAACCGGATTCTCGGCCTGACCGCCCGGCTGCAATTGGTGATGGCGGCGCTGCTGAGCCTGGGGGTGGTGTTCTGACCCTCCCACGGGGTGGGGAGATTTCTTGTCGCAGTGCGGCAAACGGCCTAAACTCGCCCGTCGTCGCATGAGGCCGCCCGCGTGAAATTCTCCCCCCTGACCTATCCGTTCGAACTGCCGCCCGAGCCGGGCCGGCTGATCGAAGTCGCTCCCGGCATCTCCTGGTTCCAGATGCCGCTGCCCTTCGCGCTCGACCACATCAATCTGTGGGCGCTCGACGACGATGACGGCGGGCTGACCCTGATCGATTGCGGCGTCGCCGACGCGGTGACGCGGCAATTATGGACCGCCCTGCTGGCCGGGCCGTTGGCCGGGCGGCCGGTGCGGCGGCTGATCGCCACCCATTTCCATCCCGACCATATCGGGCTGGCCGGCTGGCTGGCGGAACGGCTGTCGGTCGAACTGACCGCCACCCTGGGCGAATGGCTGTTCGCCCGCATGCTGTGGCTGGAGGACAGCCCGGCCTATTACACCAACCAGACCGAGTTCTACCGCCGCCTCGGCCTCGATCCCGCCACCTGCGCCACCATCTCGCGCCGGGGCAACAGCTACCGCCCGCGCATCGATCCGATCCCGGTCCGTTTCCTCGGGGTCGAGGATGGCGCCGTGCTGCGGATCGGCGGGCGCGACTGGCGGGCGATCGTCACCGCCGGCCATTCCCCCGCCCATCTCAGCCTGCATTGCCCCGAGGCCGGGGTGCTGATCTCGGGCGATCAGGTGCTGCCCCGCATCAGCCCGATCGTCGGGGTCTGGCCGCAGCAGCCCGACGAGAACCCGCTGGCGCCGTTCCTCGCCGCGCTGACCCGGCTCGAAGCCCTGCCGGAGGAGACCCTGGTGCTGCCGTCCCACGGCCTGCCGTTCCACGGCCTGCACCCGCGCCTCGCCGATCTCGCCGCCCATCATGGCGAACGGCTCGACCGTACCCGCGCTGCGCTGGATCGGCCCGCCACCACCGCCGAGGTGATGCGGACCCTGTTCCCCCGGGCGATGGATCCCAGCCAGATCGTCTTCGCCGTCGGCGAAACCCTGGCCCATCTCGCCTATCTGGTCGAACGGGGCGAAGTTCACCGCGAAAGTGCGGCGGGTGGGGTCTGGCGCTTCTCGCGCGGCGGGGCATAGAGAGGCGCGGGCCCTCGGCGGGGCTGCCGCCCCGCACCCCGCCTGGAGGCTGGCGCCTCCAGACCTCCCCCTTTTTTGAAAACAAAGGGGAGGTGGGGCGAGTGCCCAACAAAAGCCCGGCCTTCTGATTCGGTGATATTGCGCGCGAAGCGCGCGGCGGCCGCAGCCTGGATCAGCGACAGCGCGACAGCCGGCTCATCTGTTCGATGGTGGCGGTGGCGGCGGCACGGCTGGAACAGCCCGGTGTCGGCGGGGCAGCCGGGGGCTGCGGCGGCGCGACCGGCTCGACCACGGCGACGCGGGCCTCGGGGGCCGGCGGCGGATTGGGGGCGGGCGCGGCGGCGACCGGAGCGGGGGCCACCGCAGCGGGGGCCGGTGTCGGCGCCGCCGTCGGGGCCGGAGCGGGCAGGGCGACCACCGGAGCCGGAGCAACCGGAGTCGGGGCCGCAGCCGGCGGAGCCGGCTCGGCGGAAGGCGTCGGAGCCTGGGTCGCGGCCGCCGGGCGGGGCGGCGGGGCGGCGGGACGGGCGACCGGGGTGACCTGGGCCGGGCGGGCCACCGGCAGCACCGGCGGCGGGGCCGGCGGCACGGGCGCG
>NZ_JBHUIY010000016.1:0-88303 GCF_042683125.1 Phaeospirillum tilakii | reverse complement strand
CTCAAACCCATCGGAGACATCCCGCCGGCCGAGGCCGAGGAAAGGTACTACGCCATGATCGACGCCATTCCCGTCGCCGCGTAGATTTGATCAAACTAGCCTCCGGCAATCCCGGGGCGGTTCAGTGTGCACAACCGGCCATCCCCAGTTATTGTCATTTTACGCCACACGCACCGCAAATTTTACGTGTGATAACAACGCAATTTCTTGGGAGGGGGGGGATGAATTTCAAAGATATTCGCTTTGGTTACGCGAGTGCAGAAACAGAGGGCGCCCGAGACCCGCAACTTCTGAAAGAGGGATACTTTGATCTAAATGGCGCGAGTGATCAGGCGCTGAACGGACAAAAATTTTTGTTTTTAGGATACAAAGGCTCTGGAAAATCAGCTATCGGAGAGCGAATAAGGATTACATGTGAGCCAAAGTATAATTTTTTTGTAAAGCAGGTTGTTCTTGCTGATTTTCCATTCTCCCTGTTCTCAAAAATTATTCGCGGCGATTCGGATCCTGAGGCAAAGTATCCAACCGCATGGTCATGGATTTTGCTTATATATTTACTTGAATCGTTTGCAAAAGATGAGGGGGCGTCACATCACAATCCGCACAGCCTTCCAGAGGTAGTTAATGCCCTTGGGAAAATGGGACTCTGCCCTGCAAAGGACGCCTCATCAATTGTCCGGATTAGCTCTAAAGCCAATTTCAAACTCACCATTCCCTCTGTCTTTGAAGGAAGTTTTGGCATTGGGGATTTGAGGCCAGCATCAGAAATACCGTCATTCGTAGAGAGCCTAAAAATTCTTGCTTGCGGTGTAAAGACGAATAACCGTCATTATGTTGTAATTGATGGACTTGATGACATTCTGACAAAGAAAGGCACCCAATATACTTCTATAGGATATCTTATTTATGAGGTTGATAGGCTAAATAATATGCTCTACGCACACAATGTGCCAGCAAAAATAATTCTATTATGTCGTACAGACATATTTGAGCGCGTCGATGGCGCAAATAAAAACAAGGTTCGGCAGGACTCTTCTGTTGATATAAATTGGTATCATGACACAAGAAAACCGGAGAATAGCGCATTAATTTCTGCTGCAAATCTAAGAGCAAGAGTAAGTCTTTGTCAAGACGTAGATATATTTCGTGATTTTATTACATCAAATATAGATGGACAAGATCAGCGCACATATTTACTCGATATGACGCGCCATACCCCACGGGACTTTTTGCAACTTTTAAAGTGCATTCAAGACTTCTCGGAGCCGCACAAGAAGATATCTTCTGACTGTGTTAAAGGTGGAATGAGAAAATATTCAATTGAATATTTTCTCCCAGAAATCAGAGATGAACTTGTTGGCTACACCAATCCTGAAGAGGGTGATGCAATTTTCGACATAATAAGCGCAATAAAAAAGAGAGATTTTACCTACGAAGAGGCGGTAACGGTGGCAAATAAAGTTGCGCCAGATATGGCTGAAAAGAGAGTTTACGCCGTATTTAAGGCTATGTTTGAATGTGGAGCCATTGGAAATGTACAGCACACGCCCGGAGGAACGACTCACTTCACTTTTAAGTACAGAAATCGCCAATCTGTTTTCAAAAAAAATGAGCGCCTTATATTGCACAAAGAGCTTTGGAAAGCTCTCAATTTAATTTAAAAACCAACTCTATGCTTTCTTAAAAAAGCAAGAAATTGGGCTCGTATGATCGGATCGGCGCACCACGTCTTCCCGCCCTTGAACCGTGCGGCGACAATGGCGGGGACAGTTCCGGCGAGGTGATCTCGGAAGCCCTGTTCGAGGGCTTGGCGCTCGTCGTCGGGTAGCCCGTCGATAAATGCGATGATGGCGGCTTTCTCGCGGGCACTGTCTGCCTTGCGTCTGTTCGCCGTCTTGGCCTCACGCTCTTCGCGCTCGCGGTCGGCGTTCCGCTCGGTTTCGCGGGCGTGGGCTTGCTCCTGGGCGAAGAGGGTGGGCTGTGTGGTCGCCAATCCTCCTCAATGGCCTTTCTGAGCCATCCGGCGGGGTTGTCGATCTTCTCCTTGCCCTTGAGGCGGCGGGCAAGATCGGCGGTTGCCCAGTCCACCAGCTCCGGCTCGTGATCCCGGACGAGGGCGCGGGCGGCATCCTCGGCCATGCGGCGGGATTTGAGGCGGGCGACCAGACGGACAGGTCGGAGATCGTCGCGCAGGGCGTCGGGGGAGGGGTTGGCGCGGGCGTTTTTGGTGATGAGGAAGCGAAGCACGGTGGCTCCGCCCGATCCTGCTCGTCGCGCCGTAACAAGATCAAAGCTTTCCGCCGCACCCCGGCGGAAGCGCCTGCGCCAGCCAGCAACAAAGGAAACGTCATGCGCGTTGACGAATCGACCAGGAACGACGGTTTCGCCCCTTCATCCTCTCGTCGGAGCGGCGGCGCGGGGCCGTCGTTTGGCGAGGTCCTCTCGGCGGTTCAGGGCCAGACCGGCACCTCGGAAACCACCACGTCCAATGGCGTCAGCGGCTCCGCCGCCGCCTCGGCGTCCGGGAAATCCAGTTCCATCAGCGATCCCGAGCAATATTTTCGGGACTATATGAGCAAGACGCCGGAACAGCGGATGTTTGATGCGTTTCTGGCCCAGAATCACGTCAGCAAGGCCCAATACGCCGCGATGAGCTCGGAGGAACAGGCCAAGCTCAAGGCCAAGTTCCAGGAATACGTCAAGGAAAAGGCCGAGGAAAAGCTTGGCCTGGGCGGCCTGGCCGGCGGCGGCGAGGCCTGATCCCCCCCCGCCGATGCCCTTGCCCAACGGGTTCGAAGGGCCCCTGGCCCTTCGCGGAGAGCGCCGAGAGGCAAAGCCTCTCGGCATGACGGCGCCAGACGGGGTCAATGCCCGGCGGGGGCTTCCTCGCCGGCGGGGGGAGCCGGGCGGTCGTCCGCCTCGTCCTCCTCCTCGGGCAGCATCAGCACGCCGGAATTGTAGTCGTAATCGAAGATCTCGGCGTAGCGGCCCCAGGTGATGACGGTCTCCAGCACCCGCTCGGCCTCGTCGTCGGTGAGGTAATCCTGGAGTTCCTGCAGGAAGCGGTCTTCCGGGGCGCGGTGGTCGCGGCGTTCGTCCAGCACCTTGCGGACATGGGCGGCGAGCGGGATGTTGCGCAGCATCGCCTCGGCGAACATCTCCTTGCGGCGGGAATCGTCGGCCTCGACGAAGGACTGGCCGAACGGGGTGAGGAAGATGTCGCCCGAGGCGATCCGCGCCAGCCCCATCACCCGCAGCGCCTCGAACAGGTGGAACAGGGTGTCGTCCTCAAGCTCGGTTTCCTCGGCCAGTTGCGGCAGGTCGGCGCGGCCGTTGAACGGTGCCTCGCCGATGGTTTCGAGCAGGCCGGCCATCTTGCCCGGGGTGGTGTCGGGCAGGCGGTAGCCGAGGGTGAGCTGTTCCGGACCGCCGACCCCGCCGCCACGGACATGGGCGGTCATCAGCGAATAGATCTCGTCGACCAACTGGCGGAAGGCGGGGGATTCCGGATCGCGCGGCTGCGGCAGGCCGATCCGCACCTCGGCCCGCACCCGGCCGGGATCGCTCGAGAACACCAGGACGCGGTCGGCCATCGACACCGCCTCCTCGATGTTGTGCGACACCAGCAGGATCCCCTTGGTCGGGATCTTGCGCGCGCTCCACAGATCGAGCAGATCCTCGCGCAGGGTTTCCGAGGTCAGCACGTCGAGCGCCGAGAACGGCTCGTCGAGCAGCAGCACGTCGGGGCGCATCACCAGGGCGCGGGCGCAGCCGACCCGCTGACGCATTCCGCCCGACAGTTCCTTGGGATAGGCACTCTCGAAGCCACCGAGCCCGATCAGTTCGATCGCCTCGCCGGCCCGCGCCTCGCGCTCGGCCGGCGGAATGCCGGCGGCCTCGAGCCCCAGTTCGACGTTCTCCTGCACCGTCAGCCAGGGGAACAGGGCGAAGGACTGGAACACCATCGCGATGCCGCGCGCCGGCCCGGTCACCGGGCGGCCGCGATAAAGCACCTGACCACCATTGGCGCGGATCAGCCCGGCCATGATCCGCAGCAGGGTCGATTTGCCCGAACCCGACTTGCCGAGCAGGGCGACGATCTCGCCCTCCTCCAGCCGAAAATCGACGCCGTCAAGCACGGTGCGCTCGTGGCGTTCCGGGGTGCGAAAAGTTTTGCGCACGCCGTGCAGGGCGAGCAGGGCTGGGGCGCTGGTGGGCTCGGCCATGGCGGGATCTCCTTGAAAGGCCGCGACGTCAGTCGAGGCGCGCCCGCTCCGCCGCCAGGGTATGGAGCGGGCGCCACAGGTAGCGATTGAACCCCATCACGAACAGGCACATCACCGCGATGCCCAGCGCGATCCGGGGGAAGTCGCCGTCGGCGGTGGCCTTGGCGATGTAGGAGCCGAGCCCGGTGGCGACCAGTTGGGTATCGCCCCACGACACCATCTCCGACACGATCGAGGCGTTCCACGAGCCGCCGCAGGCGTTGAACGCGCCGGTGACATAGGCCGGCATGATCGCCGGCAGGATGAAGCGGCGCCATTTCATCCAGCCGCTGAGGCCGAGATTGCCGGCGGCGTCCTTCATGTCCTGCGGGATCGCCGCCGCCCCGGCGATGACGTTGAACAGGATGTACCACTGGGTACCGAGAATCATCAGCGGACTGGTCCAGACATCGACGTTGAGGTCGAAATGGACGATCAGCATCACCGCCACCGGAAACATCAGGTTGGCGGGGAAGGCGGCGAGAAACTGGGCGATCCACTGCACGTTCTGCGCCACCGCCGGCCGCTGGCCGACCCAGACCCCGACCGGCACCCACACCACCGAGGCCAGTGCGATCAGCACCACGATGCGGGCGGTGGTGGCCAGCCCGTACAGCAGCACCGCGCCGACCTCGCTCAGAGTGACCGAGCCATGCACGAACAGCGCGACCTCGACCATCGCGCCGGCCGCCCCGGCCAGCAGCACCCCGTCCCACGCCCGCCCGGCCCAGGCCGGCAGGGTCACCACCGGCAATCGGGGCCGCGCCGGCGCCGTCGCCTCGACCTCGCGCCGCCGCCACAGGCCGGACACCGCGTCCCACAGCGCCACCGGCAGCCGGGCCAGCAGGCGGAACAGCCGCGCCCGCTGCATCAGGGTCAGCAGCCAGGATTCCGGCGGCTGCTCGCCCTGGCTGGTATCGACCCGGAACTTGTCGGTCCAGGCCACCAGCGGGCGGAACATCAACTGATCATAGACCACGATTCCGGCCAGCACCGCGACGATCGCCCACACGATCGCGGTCAGGTCGCGGTCGGCGATGGCGAGCGCGATGTAACTGCCGACCCCGGGCAGCATGATGGTCTGGTTCGACACCGAGATCGCCTCGGAGGCGACCACGAAAAACCAGCCGCCCGACACCGACACCATCATGTTCCACACCAGCCCGGGCAGCGCCCACGGCATCTCCAGCCGCCAGAAACGCTGCCAAGTGGAGAGATGGAACACCTGCGAGGCCTCGATCAGATCGTTCGGCACCGTCTTCAGCGAGGAATAGAGGCTGAAGGCCATGTTCCAGGCCTGCGAGGTGAAAATGGCGAAGATCGCCGCGCATTCGACCCCGAGCAGGTTGCCGGGAAACAAAGCGATGAAGCCGGCAACGGTGATCGACAGGAACCCCAGGATCGGGATCGATTGCAGGATGTCGAGGATCGGGATCAGCACCTTCTCGAGCGCCGGCACCTTGGCGGCGACGATGCCGAAGATCAGGGTGAACACCAGCGAACAGGCCAGCGCCGCCCCCATCCGGAGCGCGCTGCGCAGCAGGTAGTACGGCAGGTTGGACGGATCGAGCGACAAGGGCAGCGGCGTGCCGACGTCGTAGGGCGTGCTCATCTGCGCCCCGCCATAGGCGAGCAGGGCCAGCAGCGCGAACACCACCGGAATCAGCGCCATGTCCCACAGGTTGGGTTTCAGATCGGGCGACACCGCGACCGTGGGAAGGCTCCACCGCATGTCCGACTCTCGAAAGGCTGGAGGGAGGTGGGGCTGTCATACTCTGCGGCCGCGCCGCTTGTCGAGCCGGCAAACGATGACGAAAGAATGACGTCTTCCGCCGCCGGCCCGGTCAGCCGCCGACGCGGTAGGACAGCGCCACCACGCCGCCCTCCAGCGCGGTGGCCGAGATCAGGGTCAGGCCGTCGCCGATCTCGCTCGGCGGGAACAGGCGGCGACCGTCGCCGCGCAGGCAGGGCACCAGCAGCAGGTCGAGATAATCGATCGCGCCGAGATCGAGAAAGGCGCGGATCGCGGTGCCGCCGCCGACCACCCAGACGTCGCCCCCGGTGCCCCGGTGCAGCTCGTCGGCCAGTTCGGCCAGATCGCCCAGCCAGGGCTCGACCTCGTCGGGGGCGGTGTCGAGGCTGTGCGAGGTCACCACCAGACAGCGCCGCCCGGGATAGGGCCAGCCCCCCGCCGCCCCGGCGCGCAGCCGGTCATAGGTGGCGCGGCCCATCACCAGGGTGTCGATCCGGGCGAGAAACGACTCGAACCCGGTGGCGATCGCCGGAAAGGCGTCGAACCAGTCGGTGGCGCCGTCGGGATCGGCGATGAAGCCGTCGAGGCTGACCGCGAGGCGGGCGCGCAGGGCGGCCATCGGACGCGCCCTCAGCCGTCGCGGCGCCCCAGCAGCGACTCGACGTCCACCGCGTCGATCTGCTCGGGGCGCAGGTTGGCCTCGGCATAGGCACGCCACACCCCGGATTCGAGGAACAGCCGCCACAGGTCCGGGTCGATGTGACGGTCCTTGGCCATGAACGACATGATCCTGAGCGATTCGGACAGGGTCTTCGGCTTCTTGTAGGGGCGGTCGGCGGCGGTCAGCGCCTCGAAGATGTCGGCGATCGCCATCATCCGCGCCGGCACCGCCATCTCGGCGCGGGTCAGGCCGCGCGGATAGCCGGTGCCGTCCATCTTCTCGTGATGGCCGCCGGCCCAGTCGGCCACCCGGGACAGGGTGCGCGGGAACGGCAGCGCCTTCAGCATCAGGATGGTCTGGACGATGTGGTCGTTGATCTTGAAGCGGTCCTCGGCGGTCAGGGTGCCGCGGGCGATGGCGAGGTTGTAGACCTCGCCCAGATTGTAGCGGTATTCGAGCGGGCGCAGGGTGATCCCCTCCGCCTCGTAGCGGGCGACATCGACCGGGGTTTCGTGCGGGATCAGGTGCCAGGGCCGGTCGGACAGCAGCGGCTCGACCGCCGGCGGCGGCACCGGCGGCTCGGGGCGGCGGCGCAGTTCGTCGATCGACAGGCCGAGCCGGTCGTCGAGGGTGCGGGTCCAGGTGCGGGCGGCGATCCGCTCCAGCCGGGCGATCCGCTCGGGCGCCATCGCCTCGCCGCCGATGTTGCATTCGGCCAGGAAGGCGAAGTCGGCATCGAGTTCGGCCAGGGTGGCGTCGCGCCGCGCCGTCAGCACCTCGGCCGGTTCCGCCCCCGCCAGCAGGCCTTCGAGACAGGCGATCTCCGCCTCGCGCTTGCACAGTTCGAACCGCATCCGCACCTCGTGGATGCGGTTGTAGATGGTCTCGAGCTTGGTCGCCTTGTCGACGATGTATTCCGGGGTGGTGACCTTGCCGCAATCATGCAGCCCGGCCGCGACCTCCAGTTCGTACCATTCGTCCTCGTCGAGCCGGAAATCGGCGAACGGCCCGGTCTCGGCGGCGCAGGCGGCGCGGGCCAGCATCAGGGTCAGGGTCGGCACCCGGTGGCAATGGCCGCCGGTATAGGGGCTCTTGGCGTCGATCGCCCCGGCGATCACCGAGATGAAGCTCTTGAACAGGGTCTTCTGCGCTTCGATCAGCTTCTGATTGTCGAGCGCCACCGCCGCCTGGCTGGCCAAGGCCTCGATCAGCGGCACCACCTCGGCGCCGAATTCGATCACCACCCCGGCCCCGTCGCGGGCGTTGATCAATTGCAGCACCCCGATCACCGTCCCCTCGTAATTGCGCAGCGGCACGGTGAGGAAGGATTGCGAACGGTAGCCGGTGCGGGCGTCGAACGCCTTGGTGCCGGAAAAATCGAACCGGTCGACGTGATAGGCGTCGGCGATGGTGACGGTGGCGGCGGTCAGGGCGCAATGGCTGGCGACGTTGTTGTGGTTGGGCTGGCCGGCCTCGTCATGCAGCCGCACCGGCGGAAACGGGATCGGCTGGCCGGTGGTGCCGCCCATCGCGATGCCCAAACTGTCGTTGCGCATGATCTCGAACCGGAGATGTTCGCCGCCCTCGTCGGTCAGATAGAGGGTGCCGCCATCGGCGTTGGCCATCTCCTTGGCGCCGAGCAGGATCTTCTCCATCAACCGGTTGTGGTTGCGCTCGGCCGACAGGGCGATCCCCAGGTCGATCAGGGTGCGGTAACGCGCCTCTTTGTCGATCAAATCCATCCCGAGAACCACCTTGGCTGGAATTAAACCCCTGCAATATAAATAATACCCTACAGGGGATTGGCGCCGCCGTGAAGCGGATCACCCTGCCCCGCCTTCCGAAGCCGACGCCTCGGCGGGGGGCTTGACGGCGGGCGCGCTTCGTCGTCCCTTGGGCGGGCACGAGCCTGAGAGGATTTCGCCGATGCCCTATGAGTCCCTGCGCGATTTCATCGCCCGCCTCGAACAGACCGGCCGCCTGCGCCGGGTGCGCGCGCCGGTGTCGCCCCATCTCGAAATGACCGAGATCCAGACCCGGCTGCTGGCCGAGGGCGGCCCGGCGGTGCTGTTCGAGAACGTGCTGAAGCCGGACGGCAGCCGCTACGACATGCCGGTGCTGGTCAACCTGTTCGGCACGGTCGAGCGGGTGGCGTGGGGGATGGACCGCGAACCGCACCAGCTGCGCGAGGTCGGCGAGACCCTGGCCTTCCTCAAGCAGCCCGAGCCGCCGGCCGGGCTGCGCGGCGCGCTCGACCTGCTGCCGCTGGCCAAGCAGGTGATGGCGATGCGGCCGCGCACCGTCGGCACCGCCCCCTGTCAGCAGGTGGTGCTGACCGGCGACGCGGTCGATCTGACCCAATTGCCGATCCAGGGCTGCTGGCCGGGCGAGCCGGCCCCGCTGATCACCTGGCCGCTGGTGGTGACGCGCGGTCCGCACGCCGACGGCAACGACACCGACCCGCGCGACGATTACAATCTCGGCATCTACCGGATGCAGGTGACCGGGCGCAACACCACCCTGATGCGCTGGCTGCGCCATCGCGGCGGCGCCCAGCATTACCAGCGTTGGGGCAAGGACAAGCGCGAGCCGCTGCCGGTGGCGGTGGTGATCGGCGCCGATCCCGGCACCATCATCGCGGCGGTGACCCCGGTGCCGGAAACCCTGTCGGAATACCAGTTCGCCGGCCTGCTGCGCGGGCGCAAGGTCGATCTGGTCGATTGCCGCACCGTGCCGCTGAAGGTGCCGGCCGAGGCCGAGATCATCCTCGAAGGCCACGTCATGCTCGACGAGTTCGGCGACGAGGGCCCCTACGGCGACCATACCGGCTATTACAACGCGGTCGAGCCGTTCCCGGTGTTCCGCGTCTCGGCGATCACCATGCGGCGCGACCCGATCTACCTCTCGACCTTCACCGGCCGGCCGCCGGACGAGCCGAGCGTGCTGGGCGAGGCCCTCAACGAGGTGTTCGTCCCGCTCTTGACCCAGCAATTCCCCGAAATCGTCGATTTCTGGCTGCCGCCCGAGGGATGCAGCTACCGCATCGCCGTGGTCTCGATCAAGAAAGCCTATCCCGGCCACGCCAAGCGGGTGATGTTCGGCATCTGGTCGTTCCTCAAGCAGTTCATGTACACCAAGTTCGTCATCGTGGTGGACCACAATGTCAACACCCGCGACTGGAAAGACGTGATGTGGGCGATCAGCACCAAGATGGACCCGGCCCGCGACATCACCGTGATCGAGGGGACCCCGATCGATTATCTCGATTTCGCCAGCCCGGAACCGAGTCTGGGCGGCAAGATCGGCCTCGACGCCACCGACAAGCTGCCGCCGGAAACCCACCGAGAATGGGGGGTGCCGCTCAGGATGCAGCAGGATATCGTCGATCAGGTCTCCCGCCGCTGGACCGAATACGGGCTGCCGGGCTCGGGCAAGCCGATCTGGAAGTAGGCACAAAGGATGCGGGCTCTGCCCGCACCCGCCAAGGGCCGCAAGGCCCTTGGATCCCTTTACTCTTCTTCCGGTTCCTCCGGGCCGGGCTGATATTCCAGCAGGTCGCCCGGCTGGCAATCCAGTTCCTGGCACAGCCGCGCCAGCGTCTCGAAGCGGACGCCGCGCACCTTGCCCGATTTCAGCAGCGACAGATTCTGTTCGGCGATGCCGATCCGTTGCGCCAGCTCGCGCGCCCGGATCTTGCGGCGGGCGAGCATCACATCAAGGCGGACGATGATCGGCATGATCAGACGAACTCGCTGTTCTCGGTGGCGATCCGGCTCGCCTCCTGCATCACCCAACTGATCGCCAGCAGCAGGCCGCCGACGAACGCCAGCGCCAGTTCGCCCGACGACACCCCCAGGCTCAGCAGGCGGTGGCCGGGCGGATTGTGCATCGTCAGCACCAGCACATGCAGGGTATGCAGCGGCGGCTGCAACGCCGCCAGCAACAGGATGCCCCGGGCCAGGCGGCCCAGCCGGCCGATCGCCACCGGGGTGAAGATCCGCCCGTCGGCGTAATCCCCGAACAGGCGGAAGGATTCCAGCAGCAGCGCCAGCATGATCCCCGCCGCCGGCAGGCTGAGCACGAAGCCCAGCAGGCGGGCATCGAAGGTCAGGGTAACCTGTTCGGGAGTCAGGCCGAGCCCGGGCAGCAGGCTGGCCCGCACCATGTAATCCGACGCCCACAGCGCGACCACCCCACCGAGGTCGATCACGATCCCGACCAGGATCAGCCGCCGCATCAGACGGGAAAGACGCTGGATCCGCTCCAGCAACGGCACGGAGGAGGGAACGCTCATCGCGGCACCTGGGTTGTTGTCATGTTCGAGACGCTGTTTATCATGTAAAACGTTAAACATTCAATTCAGAAAATGATGCATCCGTTCGCAGGTCAGGGTGAGGCGGGCTCTGCCCGCACCCGCCAAGGGCCGCAAGGCCCTTGGATCCCGTCGATGGTTGGGCGCGGAAGCGCCGTTCAGCTTGGGTTCGGCCGTTTGCCGCGCGAAGAAGAGGGAGGGGGATCCAAGGGCCCCCGGCCCTTGGCGGGTGCGGGCAGAGCCCGCGTTTCTCCCGTCCTCACGGCGCGATTGCCGGCCTGCCCTTCGCCGGTCTACCTTGGCCCCCATGAGCAAACCGCCCCGCCGCCCCGCCCCGCTGCCGTCGAAACAGGACGTGCTTGACTTCATCCGCGCCCAGCCCGGCCGGGTCGGCAAGCGCGAGCTGGCCCGCGCCTTCAAGCTGCGCGGCGGCGGCGAGCGGGTCGATCTCAAGGCGATCCTGCGCGAACTCGAAAAAGAGGGCGCGGTCGATCGCGGCCGCCGCCGGTTCGCCCCGCCGGGCGCGCTGCCCGACGCGGCGCTGGTCGAGGTCACCGGCACCGATGCCGAGGGCGAATTGCTGGCCCGGCCGGTCAGTTGGGAGGGCGAAGGGCGGCCGCCCCGAATCTATCTGTCGCCGTTCCGGCCCGGCGCCGGGCCGGCGGTGGGAGTCGGCGACCGGGTGCTGTGCAAGCTGCGCCGGCTGCGCGACGGTGATTACGAGGCCCGCCCGATCAAGGTGGTGGGCGAGCCGCGCGCCCGCGTCCTCGGCGTCTATCACGCCTTGCCCGACGGCAGCGGCCGGATCCAGCCGGCCAGCCGGCGCGAGAAGGCCGAATATCTGGTGCCGCGCGGCGAGGGCGGCGGCGCCGACGAGGGCGAGCTGGTGCTGGCCGACATCCTGCCCGACCGCCTCTACGGCCTGCGTCAGGCGGCGGTCAAGGAACGGCTGGGGCCGCTCAACGCCCCGCGCTCGATCAGTCTGGTGGCGATCCACGCCAACGACATCCCCTGCGACTTCCCGGCCGAGACCCTGGCCCAGGCCGCCGCCTGCGGGCCGGCGCCGCTGCTCGGCCGCGACGATCTGCGCAATGTGCCGCTGGTGACGATCGACGGCGAGGATGCCCGCGATTTCGACGACGCGGTGTGGGCCGAGCCCGATCCCGACCCGGCCAATCCCGGCGGCTGGCATTGTCTGGTGGCGATCGCCGACGTCTCCTGGTACGTCCGCCCCGGCGACGCGCTCGACCGCGAGGCGTTCAAGCGCGGCAATTCGGTCTATTTCCCCGACCGGGTGGTGCCGATGCTGCCCGAGGCGCTGTCGAACGGCTGGTGCTCGCTGGTGCCGGACGAGGACCGGCCCTGCCTCGCGGTCGAAATGTGGTTCGACCAGAACGGGCACAAGCGCCGCCACCGCTTCCGCCGCGGCCTGATGCGCTCGGCGGCGCGGCTGACCTACACCGAGGTCCAGGCCGCCCGCGACGGCCAGCCCGGCGCCAAGGCGGCGGCGCTGCTCGAAACCGTGATCGCTCCGCTTTACGGCGCCTGGGACGCCCTGGCGCGGGCGCGGGCGGCGCGCGGGGTGCTCGATCTCGATCTGCCCGAGCGCAAGGTGCTGATCGGCGAGGATGGCGGCGTCAGCGCGGTGGTGGCGCGCGAGCGGTTCGACAGCCACCGCCTGATCGAGGACCTGATGATCGCCGCCAACGTCTGCGCCGCCGAGACGCTGGAAAAGGCCGGCAGCCCCTGCATGTACCGGGTCCACGATCTGCCCTCGGTCGAGAAGCTGGAAGGGCTGCGCGAGGTGCTGCGCGGGCTCGACCTGTCGCTGGCCAAGGGGCAGCGGCCGACCCCCGGCCAGTTCAACCGCATCCTGGCGGCGGTGGCCGGCACCCCCAACGCCCCGCTGGTCAACGAGGTGATCCTGCGCGCCCAGGCCCAGGCCGCCTATTCGCCCGAGAATATCGGCCATTTCGGGCTGGCGCTGGCCCGCTACGCCCATTTCACCTCGCCGATCCGCCGCTATGCCGACCTGCTGGTCCATCGCGGACTGGTCGCGGCGCTCGGCCTCGGCGAGGGCGGGCTGCCGGCCGACGCCGCCGCCCGCTATCCCGAGTGGGGCGAGCACATCTCGGCCACCGAGCGCCGCGCCGCCACCGCCGAGCGCGAGGCGGTCGATCGCGCCGTCACCCTGTTCCTGGCCGACCGGGTCGGGGCCGAATTCCCCGCCCGCATCTCCGGCGTCACCCGCTTCGGCCTGTTCGTCACCCTCGACGACAGCGGCGCCGACGGGCTGGTGCCGATCGGCAGCCTGCCCGACGATTACTACCTCCATGACGAGGCCCATCATTGCCTGATCGGGCGGCACAGCCGGGCCTCCTACCAGCTCGGCCAGACGGTGCAGGTGACGTTGCGTCAGGCCGACATCGTCACCGGCTCGATGGTGTTCTCGCTCGGCGAGGACCGGCGCCGTCCCGCCCGCCGGCCGCCGTTCCGTCGCGGACGCTAGGCGCCGTGGCGGCGGCGCCGGCGTCCCGCCCCCGCCCCCCCGGCCGCCGGCCGGGCCGGCCGCCGCTGCTGGCGGCGCTGCTGCTGGCGGCAGCCCCGGGCCCGGCCTCGGCCGGCTGGAGCGCGCTGGAGGCCCAGCGCACCCTGTCGTTCGGCCTCGCCGCGATCATCGAACGCCACCTCCAGCCGCAGACGGCGGCGGCGGTCGGGCTCGACGCGATGCGCGGGCTGGCCGAACTCGATCCCCAGTTCGCGGTGGCGGCGCAGGGCGGCCGGGTGCGGCTGACCGACGCCGACCGGGTGGTGGCCGATTATCCCGCCCCGCCGGCCGACGACGTCGAATCCTGGGGCCGGCTGGTGATCAGCGCCGCGCTCGACGCCGCCGAGGTGTCGGCCGCAGTGCGCGACGCCAGCCCCGAACAGCTCTATCAGGCCCTGTTCGAGGGGGCGCTGGGGCGGGCCGACCTTTATTCCCGCTATGCCGGCGCCGCCGAGGCGCGCGACAACCGGGCCAGCCGCAACGGGTTCGGCGGCATCGGCATCCGCTTCGAGATCCTCGACGGCGAGCCGCGCCTGATCGACGTGATCGAGGACACCCCGGCGGCGCGGGCCGGGCTCAGGCCCGACGACGTGATCCTGCTGATCGACGGCAAGCCGGTGCGCGGCCTGTCGCGCGGCGAGGTGTCGGGCCGGCTGCGCGGCGCGGTGGCCAGCGCGCTGGCGGTGACGCTGCGGCGCGGCGACCAGACGGTGGTGGCGACGCTGCGCCGCTCGCTGATCGTGCCGCGCACCGTGACCGAGACCATCGACGGCACGATCGCCACCTACCGCATCACCAGCTTCAACCAGCGCACCGCCACCAGTATCGAATCATTGTTGCGCGCGACCCGCGCCCGCCTCGGCCCGGGGCTGCGCGGGGTGGTGCTCGATCTGCGCGGCAATCCGGGCGGGCTGCTCGATCAGGCGGTGGCGGTGGCCGACCTGTTCATCGCCGACGGCCCGATCGTCTCGACCCGGGGCCGCCATCCCGAATCCGTCGCCACCCTGACCGCCCGCCCCGGCGACCTCGCCGAGGATCTGCCGGTGGCGGTGCTGATCGACGGCCGCTCCGCCTCGGCCGCCGAGATCCTCGCCTCGGCCTTGCAGGATGCCGGACGGGCGGTGGTGATCGGCAGCAATTCCTACGGCAAGGGCACGGTGCAGACGGTGATCCGCCTGCCCAATGACGGCGAGCTGACCCTGACCTGGTCGCGCTTCCATGCCCCGAGCGGCTATGCCCTCGACGGGCTCGGGGTGTTCCCGGCCCGCTGCACCGTCGCCACCGCCCCGGCCGGGGCCTGGCAGGACGACCCCGCCCGCCTCGCCCGCGCCCTGGCGCTGTGGCGTCAGGCCAGCCTCGACGAGACCGATCTGCGCCGCCGGCTGCGGGCGCTGTGCCCGCCCGAGCGGCGCGGCGACGCGGTCGAGGATCCCGCCGCCGCCCGCCGCCTGCTGGGCGACCCCGCCGCCTATACCCGGCTGCTGGCCGGCTCCCGCCGTGCCGCCCCCGGCCCCGGCACCCCCGGCTCCGGCGCGACCGAGACCCTGACCCTGCCGCCCTGACCCTGCCGCCCGGGGTCGCCCCGCCGGGGAAGTGACCGCTTTATCACCTGGAACCCGGCCGGCGCCGTCCCCATACTTGCTGGGTCATGGCCGTTCCCGGCCAGTGCGAGCGAAGAGAACACGCCCCATGGTGCGACTGGACATCGGGACCCTGGCCTGCTCGGCCGCGATTCTGTCGCTGGCCTCGGCGCTGGTGATCGCGGTGGCGGGCGGGACCCGGCGCGGCGACCGCGCCTGGCGGCCCTTCACCCTCGCCACCGCCAGCTACGGCGCCGGCCTGCTGCTGATCCTGGCCGCGCCGGGCCGGCCGGCGCTGCCCGGGCTGGTGGTCGGCGACGCCCTGGTGGTGCTGTCGGCGCTGGCGATCCAGGCCGGCGCCTGCGCCCTGACCGACCGTCCCTGGCGCGGCCGCCGTCGCTGGCTGCCGCTGGCGCTGGCGCTGGGCGCCGCCGCCCTCCCCCTGCTCGCGCTCGACGATGCCAACGCCGCCCGCCTGACCCTGGTGTCGCTGGCGCGGGTGCCGCTGCTGGCCCATGCCGCCCTGCTGCTGGCCGCCGCCACCCGGCGCGCCCCGACGGTGACCACCGGATTGCTGGCGGCGACCTTCGCCGTCTGGGCCGGCGAGTTGGTGGTGCGCGGCCTGTTCGCCGCCACCAGCCCGGTGCCGGAGGTCGATTTCCCCGAACTGGGCGGCGCCCAGGCGCTCAACGTGCTGGTGTCGGCGCTGTGCCCGCTGCTGATCGCGGTGGCGCTGGTCCGGCGCGAGGGAGCGATCACCGCCGCGACGCTGGCGGCGGAGGTGGCGCGCCAGACCGAGGCGCTGCGCCGCCGCGCCGTCGAGGCGGAACGAGCCGACCGCCGCGCCCGCGACCAGATCCTGCTGCGCGACGCCCTGATCGACGCTTTGCCCAACCCGGTGTTCGCCAAGGGGCTGGAGGGCCATTTCCTCGCGGTCAACCGGGCGTTCGAACAGGCGTTCGGCTGGAACCGCGCCCACCTGATCGGCCAGACCAGCTTCGACCTGACCGCCGACGAGCGGGCGCGCCGCCACATCGCCGCCGACCGGCTGGCGCTCGAAACCGATTCCGCCTGCTGCTACGACACCACCCTGCGCTATGCCGATGGAATCGGGCGGCGGGTGATGATGCGCAAGCTGCGCTTCCGCGACAGCGACGGCCACCTCGCCGGGGTGGTCGGGGCGATCACCGACATCAGCGAGCTGTCGCGGGTCAGCGAGGATCTGCGCCGGTCCGAGGCCGATCTGCGGGCGATCCTCGACAACATGACCGACATCTTCTACCGCACCGACGCCGAGGGGCGGCTGCTGATGCTGTCGCGTTCGGTCGAGACGGTGCTGGGCTACCGCGCCGACGATCTGCTCGGCCAGCCGACCGCGCCGGTGCTGCCCGACCCCGGGTTGCGGACGCAGCTGCTCGAAACGATGCGGCGCCAGGGCGGCTCGGTCACCGATTTCGAGTTCCAGATGCGGCGCCAGGACGGGGCGATGGTGTGGGTCTCGACCAGTGCCCGGCTGCGCCACGACGACGAGGGCCGGTTCTGCGGCAGCGAGGGCACGCTGCGCCTGATCGAGGACCGCAAGCGGGCCGAGGCCAGCCTGCGCGACAGCCAGACCCTGATCCAGGCCCTGGTCAATTGCTCGTCCGACGCCACCATGCTGTTCGCGCTGGACGGCACCCTGCTGGCCTGCAACGCGGTGCTGGGGGAACGGCTGGGCCGGTCGGTCGAGGCGATGGTCGGCGCCAACCTGTGGGTGCTGTTCCCGCCCGAGGTGACGGCGTGGCGGCGCGAGGTGGTGCGGGGGGTGATCGAAAGCGGCCAGCCAGCCCGGGTGGTCGATCGCCGCGACGGCCGGGTGTTCGACAACGCGATCCATCCGGTGAGCGATTCCGGCGGTCGGGTGACCCGGGTGGCGGTGTTCTCGCGCGACATCACCGAGCAGACCGAGGCCCAGGCCCAGCTCGAACGCTCGATCGCCGAGACCCAGCGCTCCAACGCCGAACTCGAACAGTTCGCCTATGTCGCCAGCCACGATCTGCGCGAGCCGCTCAGGATGATCAGCACCTATCTGGCCCTGATCGAACGGCGCTATGCCGCCCTGTTCGACTCGGACGGGCGCGAGTTCCTCACCTTCGCCCGCGACGGGGCACAGCGGATGGACCGGCTGGTGCTCGACCTGCTCGATTATGCCCGCACCGGCCGCCACGGCGGCGCGCCCACGCCCACCCCGCTGCGGGCGGCGATCGGGCAGGCGGTGCGGGTGCTCGGTCCGGCGATCGCCCAGTCCGCCGCCGAGGTGACGGTGGAATGCGCCGCCGCCGAGCCGCTGGTGCTGGGCGAGCCCGACCAGATCGGCCGGCTGTTGCAGAACCTGATCGGCAACGCCCTCAAATACCGCGCCCCCGACCGGGCGCCACGCATCCGCGTCGTCTGCCGCCGGTTCGACCAGGATTGGCGGATCGACGTCGCCGACAACGGCATCGGCATCGAAGCGGATTATTACGAGCAGATCTTCCGCATCTTCCAGCGGCTGCACCCCCAGGACCGCTACGAGGGGACCGGCATCGGCCTCGCGATCTGCAAGCGGATCGTCGAACAGCTCGGCGGGCGGATCTGGGTCGCCTCGACCCCGGGCGAGGGGTCGGTGTTCTCCTTCACCCTGCCCGCGGCCGAGGAAGGGTGAGGCGATCCGGAGGCGGGCGCCTCCGGATCCGTGCCGGCGTTGCGCGCGGCAATCTTGCGTTGGGGGCGCCGCTCAGGCGGCGTCGGAACCGGGGCTGATCGCCTCGGCCTCGGTGCCCTCGGCGACGGGCTCGCCCTCGCCGTCGTAGCCGTCCTCGCCCTCGTCCTCGGCCAGCATCTGATCCTCGGCCGGAGTCGGCAGCGCCTGACGCGGGCGGCCGTTGTTCTGGTTCTGGGCGTTGATCAGCCGGAAGTAATGCTCGGCATGCTGATAGAAGTTCTCGGCGGCGACGCGATCACCCTGCGACGAAGCGTCGCGGGCCAAGGCGAGGTACTTCTCCAGCACCTGATGGGCGTTGCCGCGGATGCGGCCGTCGGGGCCGTTGCTGTCGAACACATGGTTGCGCCCCGGGATGCCGCCACCGCCGCCCCCGCCGCTGTGCTTCTTGCCCCCGTTGGGCCCACGGCCGCGCGAACGTTGCTTGGGGGTGACGGGACCTGTCTTCATGTTCATCATGAGTCTGTTCACATCCATTCCGCCGAAGTATTCGGCCCGGCCTGTCCGCATCCGCTCGGGGGGTGGGCGGCTATGGGGGAGTTCGCCGCGCCCGGTCGAGCCCTGACCCCCCTCAAGGGGTCTTCGCCGGCTCCGACGCCGCTGGCGCGCGTGGGCGTCACCCTAGTCGGCCTACCGGTTCTTTCCAACTGTTTTTTTCAGCCCGCCGGCCGGCCGGCCAGCACGCAGCGTTCGAGCCCGCCGAGGTCGCGCCGGGTCTCGAGCGGGGTCAGACCGGCGGCGGCGCACAGGGCGGTGACCGCCGCCGCCTGATCGTAGCCGACCTCGAACGCGGCCAGGCCGCCGGGGGCCAGCAGGCGGGCGCAATCGGGGGCGAGGCGGCGGTAGCAATCAAGCCCGTCGGCGCCGCCGTCGAGCGCGCCGCGCGGCTCGAAGCAGGCCACTTCGGGCTCCAGCCGGTCGATCTCCCCGCTCGGGATGTAGGGCGGATTGGCAACGATCACGTCGAAGGCGCCGTCGAGCCCCTCGCCCCAGTCGCCGAGGCGGAATTCGGCCCGCCCGTCCAGCCCGCAGGCATTGGCATTGGCCCGGGCCACCGCCAGCGCCGCCGGGCTGCGGTCGATGCCGAGACCGCGCGCCGCCGGCAGTTCGGCCAGCAGCGCCAGCAGCAGGCAGCCGCTGCCGGTGCCGAAATCGAGCAGGCGCAACGCCCCGGCCCGCTCGGGCAGCGCCGCCAACACCGCCTCGATCACCGTCTCGCTGTCGGGACGGGGATCGAGGGTGGCGGGGGTGACCCGCAGATCGAGGGTCCAGAAACCGCGCCGGCCGAGGATGTAGGCCACCGGCTCGCGCTTTTCGCGCCGTTCGACCATCGCGGCGAAACGATCGGCCGCCAGCGGGTCGAGCGGCTCGGCCGCGTGCAGCGCCAAGGCGGGCGGGGCCATCCCGGTCGCCTCGGCCAGCAGCAGGCGGGCATCGAGCGCCGGGCTGTCGATCCCGGCCCGGGCCAGCCGCTCGCCGGCGGCGCGCAGCACCTGCCCGAGCGCGGCGCTCATTCCGCCCCCATCTCGGCCAGACGTTCGGCCTGATCGGTGGCGATCAACGCCTCGATCACCTCGTCGAGGGCGTCGCCGGCCATCACCGCGTCGATCTT
Source organism: Phaeospirillum tilakii (assembly GCF_042683125.1). Taxonomy (NCBI): domain Bacteria; kingdom Pseudomonadati; phylum Pseudomonadota; class Alphaproteobacteria; order Rhodospirillales; family Rhodospirillaceae; genus Phaeospirillum; species Phaeospirillum tilakii. The sequence continues at coordinate 68,832 of NZ_JBHUIY010000016.1, read as the reverse complement.
GTAGAGGGTCAGGTTGATGCGGTGGTCGGTGACCCGGCCCTGGGGGAAATTGTAGGTGCGGATCCGCTCGGAGCGGTCGCCCGAGCCGACCTGGCTCTTGCGGTTGGCGGCGCGCTCGGCGTCGCGGGCGCTGCGCTCGCGCTCGTAGAGGCGGGCGCGCAGCAGGGTCATCGCGATCGCCTTGTTCTTGTGCTGGCTCTTTTCCTGCTGGCAGGCGACGGCGAGGCCGGTCGGCAGGTGGGTGACCCGCACCGCCGAATCGGTGGTGTTGACGCTCTGCCCGCCCGAGCCCTGCGAGCGGTAGACGTCGATGCGCAGATCCTTGTCGTCGATCTGGATGTCGACCTCCTCCGCCTCGGGCAGCACCGCGACGGTGGCGGCCGAGGTATGGATCCGGCCCGAGGCCTCGGTGGCGGGGACGCGCTGGACCCGGTGCACCCCGGATTCGAACTTGAGGCGGGCGAACACGCCGCGCCCGGTGATCTTGGCGCTGGCCTCCTTGATCCCGCCGATGCCGGTGTCGCTGGCGTCGATCACCTCGAACCGCCAGCCGCGCAGGCCGGCATAACGCTCGTACATCCGGAACAGCTCGGCGGCGAACAGCGCCGCCTCGTCGCCGCCGGTGCCGGCGCGGACTTCGAGGATCGCGTTCTTTTCGTCGGCCTCGTCCTTCGGCAGCAGCAGGATCTGCACCGCCCGCTCCAGCCCGGGGACCTGCTCCTTGAGGGCGAAGAATTCCTCCTCGGCCAAGGCGCGCATCTCGGGGTCGGCGGCGGGGTCCTGCATCATCAGCGCCGCCTCGGCCATCTCGTCACGGCCCTTGCGGAAGGCCTGGATCGCCTCGACCACCGGATCAAGCTCGGCCAATTCGCGCGACAGCCGGGGAATCGCCGCCGAATCCAGCCCCTCCCCCGCGGCGAGCTGGGCCCGCAATTCGTCGTGGCGGTAGAGAACCTTGTCGAGGTGGGCGTCGAGACTCATCGGGGAACGTCCGGAAGGCGGTTTGAAAAGAAAAAAACGTGGGCGCCGCCCACAGCCGCCAAGGGCCGCGAGGCCCTTGGAACCCGTCGTGAGCGGGAAGCCCGCCGGCTATTCCTCGAGATGGAACAGCTTGCGCAGGGTGGCCTCCATCGTCTTCCACTCCTCCCCCTCGGCGGCGATCGACTTCATCGTCTCGGTGGGGACGTGCAGCAGGCGATTGACCAGCAACCGGGTCGCCTCGGCCGGATCGACGTCGGAGCCGATCTCGGCCAGCACCCCGGCCCGGGTCGCCTCGAACTGCTCGCGCAGCGCGACCAGCGCCGGCACGGCGGCACGGGCGGCGCGGCCGCGCAGGAAGTGGGCCACTTCGGCCTCGACGATGGCGCGGGCGGCGCGGGCGGCATGCTCGCGGGTGGCGCGGCCTTCGAGCGCGACCTTTTCGAGGTCGGCCAGATCGTAGAGAAAGGCGCTCTCGATCCGGTTGACGGCGGTCTCGACATCGCCGGGAATGCCGGCATCGATCAGGAAGATGGGCTGGCGCCGCCGCTTGCGCAAGGCCAGGGCCACCGCCTCGGCGCTGACCACCGGATTGCGGCCGCCGACGCAGGTCAGCACCACGTCGGCCCCGGCCAGCGCCTCGCGCAGATCGTCGAACGGCAGGACGTGACAGCCGAGCGAATGGGCCAGCGATTCCGCCCGCGAATCGCGCGGGGCGGTGACCAGCATGTCGGTCAGGCCGGCGGCCAGCAGGCTTTCCGCCACCAGCCCGCCCATGTCGCCGGTGCCGATCACCAGGGCGCGACAGGTGGCGAGATCGCCATGCAGATCACGGGCGACCTGGACGGCGGCGGCGGCGATGCTGACCGGGCCCTCGCCGACCGCGGTTTCGCTGCGCACCCGCTTGGCCACCGCGAAGGCGGCCTGAGTGAACTGGTCGAGCACGCCGCCGACGGTGTCGGCCTCGCGGGCGAGACGGTAGGCGGCCTTGACCTGACCGGCGACATGCGGCTCGCCGATCACCAGCGAATCGAGCGCGGCGACCACGCCGAAGCCGTGCCGCACCGCGTCGGCCCCGCTCAGGCTGTAGAGATGGGCCTGCAAGCCGTCGCTGGTCAACCCGGCCTTGGCGGCGAAGGCGGCGCTGACGGCATGGGTGGCCAAGGCGGGATCGGCGGCGGCGCACCACACCTCGACCCGGTCGCAGGTCGACAGCACCATCGCCTCGGCCAGACCGGCCTCGCGCAGGCCGATCAGGAAGGACGGCGCCGCCGCGTCGTCGATATAGAGCACATCGCGCAGGCCGAGCGAGGCAGAGCGATGGTTGGCCCCGACCACCATCAGCCGTTGGGGCGTGGCGCTCACCCGGCGCGCTCCCCGTCGAGCAAGGCGGCGAGATGGGACACCAGCCCGGCCAGCGCCACCTCCTGCTGGCTGTTGTCGTCGAGGTCGCGCAGGGTCACCGCCCCGCGCGCCGCCTCGTCCTCGCCCAGGATCACCGCATAGCGGGCATTGAGCTTGACCGCGCGGGCCATCCGCTTCTTGAGATTGCCGGAAAAGCCCATCTCGGCGACGATCCCGGCGCGGCGCAGCTTTTCCGCCACCGCCAGCGCCGCCAGCGGGTCGCCCATCGGCACCACCGCCACCGGCCGGGCCGGGGCCGGCGCGGCGCCGGTCAGCATCGCCAGCCGTTCGACCCCGGCGGCCCAGCCGATCCCCGGGGTGCGCGGCCCGCCCATCTGGGCGATCAGCTCGTCATAGCGGCCGCCGGCCAGCACCGTGCCCTGGGCGCCCAGCGCGGTGGTGGTGAATTCGAACGCGGTGTGGCTGTAGTAATCGAGCCCGCGCACCAGCCGGGGATTGACCACGAACGGGATGCCCAGCTCGTCGAGCCCGCCGGTGACGTCGGCGAAGAAGCCGGCGGCCTCGGGGGTCAGCGAGGCGGCGATCGGCGGGGCGTCGGCGACGATGCGGCGGTCGCCCTCGTCCTTCGAATCGAGCACCCGCAGCGGATTGCGCTCCAGCCGCAGCCGGCTGTCCTCGGACAGATCGGCGCGGTAGCGCGACAGATAGGCGGTCAGCGCCTCGCGATAGGCGGCGCGGCTGGCGGCGTCGCCCAGGCTGTTGAGTTCGAGGGTGACCTGCCCGCCCAGCCCCAGCGCGTCGAGCAGGCGGGCGGCCAGGGCGATCACCTCGACATCGGCCAGCGGGGTCTCGACCCCGAGCAGCTCGACCCCGACCTGATGGAACTGGCGCAGCCGGCCCTTCTGCGGCCGTTCGTGGCGGAACATCGGGCCGCGATAGAACAGCTTGAGCGGCAGCGACTGGGCCAGGCCGTTGGAGATGAAGGCGCGGGCGACCCCGGCGGTGCCTTCCGGCCGCAGGGTCAGCGAATCGCCCGAGCGGTCGGTGAAGGTGTACATCTCCTTGGTGACGACGTCGGAGGTGTCGCCCAGGGTGCGGGCGAACACCTCGGTGAATTCGAAGATCGGGGTGATGATCTCGCCGAAGCCGTAACGGGCGGCGACGCTGGCGGCGGTCGCCTCGACCCGGCGGTGGGCGCGGCTTTCCTCGGGCAGCAGATCGTGGGTGCCGCGAACCGGTTGCAGGGTGGACACGCCGCTCACTCCCCCGCCTTGGCCGCGTCGAGGGCGCGGGCCTTGGCCTCGACCAGTTCGACGATGTGGTCGATCATCTCGGCGCCGCCGACATTGTGGTCGGACACCCCCTCGAGATAGACCCGGTTCCTGTCGGCGCCAACGCCGCCGCCGGTAACGCCGATCATCGTCTCGCGCGCCTCGCCCGGGCCGTTGACGACACAGCCGAGGATCGACACCGTCACCGGCGCGCTGATGTGGGCCAGCCGCTTTTCCAGCGTCTCAACCGTCTTGACCACGTCGAAGCCCTGGCGGGCACAGGTCGGGCAGGAGATGATCTTGACCCCGCGGTGGCGCAGGTCGAGCGCCTTCAGGATCTCGAAACCAACCTTGACCTCCTCGGCGATGTCGGCGGTCAGCGAGACGCGCAGGGTGTCGCCGATCCCTTCCCACAGCAGGGCACCGATCCCCAGCGCCGACTGCACCGTGCCCCGGGTCAGCCCGCCGGCCTCGGTGATGCCGAGATGAAGCGGATAGTCGCACGCCGCCGCCAGACCGCGATAGGCCGCCACCGCCATGAACACGTTGGAGGCCTTGACGCTGATCTTGAACTCGCGGAAGTCGTTGTCCTCAAGGATGCGGGCATGTTCGAGCGCGCTTTCGACCAGCGCCTCGGGACAGGGCTCGCCGTACTTCTCGAGCAGATGCTTGTCGAGCGAGCCGGCATTGACCCCGATCCGCATCGAGCAATTGTGGTCGCGCGCCGCCTGGATCACCTCGCGCACCCGCTCGACCGAACCGATATTGCCGGGATTGATGCGCAGACAGGCGGCGCCGGCCTCGGCCGCCTCGATGGCGCGGCGATAATTGAAATGGATGTCGGCGACGATCGGCACCGGCGAGCCCTTGACGATCGCCTTCAGCGCCGCGGTGGAATCCTCGTCGGGGCAGGAGACCCGGACGATGTCGGCCCCGGCGGCGGCGGCGCGGCGGACCTGATCGAGGGTTCCCTCGACATCGCTGGTGCGGGTGTTGGTCATGGTCTGGACCGAGATCGGGGCGTCGCCGCCGACCGCGACCGGGCCGACCATGATTTTCCGGGATTTGCGCCGGGTGATTTGCCGGTAGGACCGCTCAGTCATCGCAGGACTCTCGCACACAGGGACCGTCAAGGGGTCGGGTTATAGCGCATTCCGGCGGAAGCGAGAAAGCCCGATCGGCGCGCACCGGCGTTGCACCGAAAGATCGCGCCTCCCGTTCAGGGAGGTCCAGGAACCTCGGGGTCCTGGCGGGTGCGGGCAGCGCCCGCCGTTTGGCTCAGTTGCCGCCGCCGAGCCGGTCGGGATCGAGCCGAACGTCGCGCCGCACCTGCCCGACCGCGCCGAGCGCCGGGATCCGCCGCCCATCGACCGTCACCTCCAACGCGCCGGCATTGCCGGCCATCAGCACCAGCCCGGGCCGGTTGGGCAGACGGAGGGCATCGCCCCGCCGCAGCAGGCGGGAGGTGAGGATCGAGCCGTCCATCTCGCGCACCTGAACCCAGCAATCGTCGAGGGCGGCGCGCAGCACCACCCGGGCGTCGGCGTGCTCGGCGCCGAACACCTTGCCGTCGGGCTCGGGCGGCTTGACCTCGGCCGGGGCGGCCGGGGCGGCCGGGGCGGCCTCGGTGGCGGCGACAACCGGGGCAACCGGAACCGACGCCGCCGGCGGCACGGCCGAATCCGGCTTGGCCGGCACCACCTTGGGCGGCTCGGTCTTGAGCGAATCCGGCTTGGCGGCCACCGGCTCGACCGGCGCCGGCGGCAAAGCCGGCACCGGCGCGGGGGCGGGGGCGGCCGGCGCGGGGGCGGGCGGCGCGGCGGCCTCGGGCGCCTTGGCCTCGTCGTCGCCTTCGGCCGGGGGCACCACGTCCTCGCGCGGACGAACGGCGCCGTCGGCCTCGCCGGCCGGGGCGGCCGGGCGCGGCTCGCCGGTCAGCGCCGCCTGCCGGTTGAGCAGCGAGGCGAGGCGCTCGGGCAGCGGCGGCACCATCTCGGCCACCTGGGACTCGCGGCTCGACAGCAGCAGCCAGCCGCCATAGGTCAGGCCGGCCAGCACCAGCCCGAGGAAGATCACCGCGCCGCCGGGAATCCGCCCTTCCGACACCGGCGAGGGAAAGGCCAGCTCGGTGCGGTTGGTGAAGCCGCCCGCCCCTTCCTCGCGGAAACGGCGGACCAGCTCCTCGGCGTCGAGATCAAGGAACTCGGCGTAGGTGCGCAGGAAGCCGGCGGCATAGGCCCCGCCCGGCAGGTCGCGGTGGCGGCCCTCCTCCAGCGCCTGGAGGAACGGCAGGCGGATGAACAATTGGCGCGAGCATTCGTCGAGGCTGCATCCCCGCCGCTCACGCGCGGCGCGCAGCGTCGGCCCGACCGCCAGCCGGTCGGCCAGCGATTCCCCACCGCCGCCGGGCCGTTCCGCCGCGACGGCCGGGGCCGCCTCGGGTTCGCCGGACTGCGCCGGCGGGATCGGATCGTCGGAAGCGGGACTGTCCACGGTGGCGGACCTTTCTCGTCAAGCTCTGCCTTGGTTTAGCAATTCCCCCGAACGGGGGCAACCCCGCCCGGACGGCGGACCGACACGGTCAGAGCGACACGCCGTGATCGATCGCGAAGCCGCGCAGGCGCGAACGCAGCGAATGATCGCGCGAATCGAGCAGGGTGAACAGGTAGGATTCGAGGGAGGCGACATCCAGGCTGCGCACCATGGTCTTGATCGGGCCGATCGCCGGGGCGGTGACCGACAGGGTGCGGATGCCGACCCCGATCAGGGTCATCGCCTCGAGCGGACGGGCGGCCATCTCGCCGCACACCGACAGATCGACGCCGTGGGCGCGGCATTTCTCCGACACCATGTGCATGAAGCGGACCATCCCCGGCGCCAGCGGGTCGTAGCGTTCGGCGATGCGGGGATTGCCCCGGTCGATCGCGAACAGGAACTGGGTCAGGTCGTTCGAGCCGATCGAGACGAAATCGACCAGCGGCAGCAGCGCGTCGAGCTGGAACGCCAGCGCCGGCACCTCCAGCATGGTGCCGACCCGGATCCGTTCCGGCAGCGGGGTGCCGGCGGCGGTCTCGCGGGCGATCTCGATGTCGAGGATGCGGCGGGCCTGAACCAGTTCGGCCACCTCGGCCACCATCGGGAACATCACCGACAGCTCGCGCCCGCCCGCCGCGCGCAGCAAAGCGCGCAATTGCTGGCGCATCACCGCCGGACGGTCCAGCGTGATGCGGATCGAGCGCCAGCCCAGCGCCGGATTGTCCTCTTCCGACGGGTTCCAGTAGGGCAGCACCTTGTCGCCGCCGACATCGAGGGTGCGGAACACCACCCGCTTGCCCTCGGCCTGATCGAGGATCTTGCGGTAGAGCAGGGTCTGGGCATCGACGTTGGGCAGCGCCGAGCGGGCCATGAACGGCAGCTCGGTGCGGTAGAGGCCGATGCCGTCGGCGCCGCATTCGTGCAGATGCTGCAAATCGAGCAGCAGGCCGGCATTCATGTAGAGGGCGATGCGGGTGTCGTCGCGCGTCACCGCCGGCAGATCGCGCAGCCGGGCATAGATGGCGCGGCGCTGCTGGCGGGCGCTCAACGCCTCGACCACCGAATCACGGATGTCGTCGGGCGGGCGGATGAACACCTGCCCGTTGTCGCCGTCGCAGATCACCGGGTCGAGGCTGTCGATCATGTCGAGCACGTCCTTGACCCGGCCGACCACCGGAATGTCGAGGGCGCGGGCGACGATGGCGACGTGCGAGGTGGTCGAGCCTTCCTCCAGCACCAGCCCGCGCAGCCGGCGCGGGTCGTAATCGAACAGCTCCATCGGGCCGATGTTGCGGGCGACCAGGATCGCCGCCTCGGGCAGGTCGCCGCCCCGGCCGCCTTCCTCGTCGTCGCCCGACAATTGCTGCAACAGGCGGTTGGCGAGGTCCTCGAAATCGTGCAGCCGCTCGCGCAGATAGGCGTCGGCGATCAGGTTCATCCGGGCCCGGGTGTCGTCGAGCACCTTCTGCACCCCGGCCTCGGCGGTCAGGCCGGTGCGCACCGCCTCGCCGATCCGGTTGAGCCAGCCCTTGTCCTCGGTGAACATCCGGTAGGTTTCGAGCACGTCGCGATGCTCGCCGTCGCGCAGTTCGGGCCGGGTGAACAGCACGTCGATCTGTGACTTGATCGCCGCCAGCGCCCGGGTCAGGCGCTCCATCTCGATGTCGGGATCCTCGGCCACCAGCCGGCGCACGACGATGCGCGGCCGGTGCAGCACGGCGACGCCGAGCCCGACCCCGCCATTGAGCCGGACGCCCTCGAGCCGGAGCGGCAGCACCGCGTTGCCGTCGACCGGCACCAGTTCGGAGCGATCGACCAGATCGCCCGAGGCGACCAGCTCGGCCAGCACCATCGCCACCGTCTCGAGGGTTTCGACCTCTTCCTCGGTGTAATGGCGCATGGTGCGGTTCTGCACCACCAGCACGCCCAGCACCCGCGAGCCGCGGATGATCGGCACGCCCATCAGCGAGTGATAGACCTCTTCCCCGGTTTCGGGGCGGTAGGCGAAATGGGGATGGGCCTGGGCGTCGGCCAGCGCCAGCGGGCGGGCGTGGGCGGCAATGTCGCCGACCAGACCCTCGGCGACGCGCAGCCGGGTGCGATGGACGGATTCGTGCTTGAGCCCCTCGGTGGCGAACAGCTCGAGCACCTCGCCGGCCCGCATCACGTAGCAGGAGCAGACCTCGGCGACCATGTCGCGCGCGATCAGCGTCACCACCTTGTCGAGACGGTCCTGGGCCGTGCCGCCGCCGGCCATCACGTCGCGCAACCGCCCGAGCAGGCGCCGCGACACCGATGTCGCCCCCGAAGTCACCATCGTCGCGCTCCTGTCGCCGGCTCCGGCCGGCTCACTGTCCGGCCAGGGCCAGCGGCCGCCCTTCCCGGGCGGCGAGGGCGGCAAGGGCCTGATCGACCATCTCGCGCAGGATCTCGACCGTCGGCTGCTCGCGGGTGACCATGCCGACGCTCTGGCCGGCCATCAGCGAGCCGTTCTCGACGTCGCCGTCGATCACCGCGCGGCGCAGCGCGCCGGCCCAGTAATGCTCGATCTGCAACTGGGCCTCCTTGGCCGGCAGTTCCCCCGCGCGGCAGCGGGCGATCACCTCCTGCTGGAACTCGACGAAGCGGCGGGTGGCGGCGTTGGGCAGCGCCCGCACCGGGATCACCGGGAACTGGGGATCGACCTGGGTGCTGGGCACCGCGTCGCGCGCCGCCGCCTTGATGAAGGCCTGCTTGAACCTGGGGTGGGCGACGCATTCGGTGGCGCAGACGAAGCGGGTGCCGAGCTGGCAGCCGGCGGCGCCCATCTCGAGATAGGACAGCATCGCCTCGCCCCGGCCGATCCCGCCGGCGACGAACACCGGCACCTCGGGCACCTCGGGCAGGATCTCCTGGGCCAGCACGCTGGTCGAGACCGGGCCGATATGGCCGCCGGCCTCAGTGCCCTCGATCACCAGCGCGTCGATGCCGGTGCGCACCAGCTTGCGGGCGAACGGCACGGTGGGGGCGAAGCACATCACCTTGCCGCCATGGGCCTTGGCGCGGCGGATCGCGGCGGTGGTCGGCAGGCCGCCGGCCAGCACGACATGGCCGACGCCGAGCGCGCCGCAGACGTCGATCAGCGCGTCGAGCTGCTGGTGCATGGTGATCAGGTTGACGCCGAACGGCCGGTCGGTCAGGGCCTGGGTGGCCTTGATCTCCTCCTCCAGCCGCTCGGGGGTCATCGTGCCGCTGGCCAGCACCCCGAAGCCGCCGCCGTTGGAGATCGCGGCGACCAGATGGCGCTCCGAAATCCACGACATCGCCCCGCCCATGATGGCGAATTCGGTGCCGAGGAACGCCCGGCCCCGCTGCCACAAAAGCTCCAGCCGCTGTCTCGCCTTGTCCATCGGATCCTCTAATCGATCGCCGGTTGCGCCAGGGCCGCTCCGGACGCACGCGCCCGTCGCCGCCAGTGCCGCCGCGCGTCAGGCGGCGTCGAGGCCGTAGGCGGTGTGCAGCGCCCGAAGCGCCAGTTCGGTGTACTTTTCCGCGATCAGCACGCTGACCTTGATTTCGGAGGTCGAGATCACCTGGATGTTGATCCCTTCCGAGGCCAGGGTCTGGAACATCTTCTGGGCGATGCCGGGATGGCTGCGCATGCCGACGCCGATCACCGACACCTTGACCACGTCGGCATCGGCCACCAGCCGCTCGTAGCCGAGGTCGCCCCGCGCCGCTTCGAGCACCTGACGGGTGCGTTCGAGGTCGGGATGGGGGATGGTGAAGGTCAGGTCGGTGAACCGCCCGTCCTCCGACACGTTCTGGACGATCATGTCGACATTGACCGCCGCCTCGGCCAGCGGGCCGAAGATCGCGGCGGCGATGCCGGGGCGGTCGGGCACCCGGGTCAGGGTGACCTTGGTCTCGTCGCGGCTGTAGGCGATGCCGCTCACCAGTTCCTGTTCCACGATCTCATCCTCGTCACAAACCAGGGTGCCGGGCTTGTCCTCGAAACTGGAGAGGACCTGGACCCGCACCCGGTGCTTCATCGCCATCTCGACCGACCGGGTCTGCAACACCTTGGCGCCGACCGAGGCCAGTTCGAGCATCTCCTCGTAGGTGATGCGGTCGAGCTTGCGCGCCTTGGCGACGATGCGGGGGTCGGTGGTGTAGACCCCGTCGACGTCGGTATAGATATCGCAGCGGTCGGCACCGAGCGCCGCCGCCAGCGCCACCGCCGAGGTATCGGAGCCGCCCCGGCCCAGCGTGCTGATCCGCTCCTCCGGACCGACCGCCTGGAACCCGGCGACCACCGCCACCTGCCCGGCCTGCATCGCCGCCACCATCCGGGTGGTGTCGATCGAATCGATCCGGGCCTTGCCGTGCACGCCGTCGCTGCGGATCGGCACCTGCCAGCCGCACCACGACCGGGCGTCGAGGCCGAGTTCCTGCAAGCCGATCGCCAGCAGCCCGACGGTCACCTGCTCGCCGGTGGCCACCACGGTGTCATATTCGCGCGGATCAGGCAACGCCGCCATCTGGTTGCACCAGCCGACCAGCCGGTTGGTCACCCCGGACATCGCCGACACCACCACCGCGATCTGATGACCGGCCTCGACTTCGCGCTTGACCCGGCGCGCGACGTTCTTGATGCGGTCGATGTCGGCAACCGAGGTGCCGCCGAATTTCATTACGATGCGCGCCATTCAGGAGACCTTGAGCGTTTGCGGTGGGCGCCCGGACGGGAAGGGGAAGGCGGCGGGCGTTCCGCCCCGATCCGCCAAAACTTTCACATGCCCGGTTGCCGCCGGAAGGGCGCGTATTCATACTCTGTCGAAAGTTCGGAAGCAAGCGCCCGGCCCGCGCCGGCCGGGCGCGACAAGGAGGGTTTGGTCCGATGTCTCAGCCGGGCACCGCGTCGCCGGAGGAAATCGCCCGTTTCACCGCCATGGCCGAAGCCTGGTGGGATCCCCACGGCAAGTTCAAGCCGCTGCACAAGTTCAATCCGGTGCGGCTGGCCTTCATGCGGCGCGAGTTCGCCCGTCATTTCGGCCGCGATCCCGAGGCGGCGCGGCCGTTCGAGGGGCTGACCCTGCTTGATGTCGGCTCGGGCGGCGGCCTGCTGTCGGAACCGCTGGCCGAGATGGGCTTCACCGTCACCGGGATCGACGCCGGCGAGAAGAACGTCGCCATCGCCCGCCTGCACGCCGAGAAATCGGGGGTGCCGGTGACCTACCGCGTCGCCACCCCCGAGCAGCTCGACCCCGAATTGCGGTTCGACGTGGTGCTGTCGATGGAGGTGGTCGAGCACGTCACCGACGTCGCCCTGTTCCTCGAGGCGGCCTGTGCCCGGCTGAAGCCGGGCGGGATGTTCGTCGGTGCCACCATGAACCGCACCCCCAAGGCCTGGCTGCTGGCGGTGGTCGGGGCCGAATACGTGCTGCGCTGGCTGCCGCGCGGCACCCACGACTGGCACAAGTTCGTCCGCCCGTCCGAATTCGCCCGCATGCTGCGCGGGGCCGGGGTGGAAACCCGCCGTCAGGTCGGCGTCGCCTACAACCCGCTGCTCGACGTCTGGCGCGAGACCGACTCTCTCGAGGTCAATTATCTGGTGACCGGGGTCAAGGAAGGCTGAGCCCCTCCGGGGGGGCGCCCGCCGCCCCCTCCCCTGCCCTTTCCCCAACTGTCCACTCACGGAGGGAGTCGCCCGGTGCGCGTGGTGACCTGGAACGTCAATTCGCTGCGGCTGCGGCTCGATCTGGTCGAGCGGCTGGTGGCCGAGCTGCGCCCCGATCTGCTGTGCCTGCAGGAGATCAAGGTGACGGACGCGCTGTTCCCGCTCGAGTCCTGCCGCGCCCTCGGCTTCGACCATGTCGCCTTCCACGGGATGAAGAGCTACAACGGGGTCGCCCTGCTGTCGCGCCGGCCGCTCGCCAACATCCGCACCCATTCCTGGTGCGGCAAGGACGACCGCCGCCACCTCAGCGCCGAGCTGGAGGACGGCACCGCGGTGCATTGCCTCTATGTCCCGGCCGGCGGCGACGTGCCCGATCCCGACACCAATCCCAAATTCGCCCACAAGCTCGGTTTCCTGCGCGAACTGACCGAATGGGCGGCGACCGAACTGCGCCCCGACGCCCGGGCGATCCTGGCCGGCGACTTCAACATCGCCCCGCTCGAAAACGACGTCTGGTCGCACCGGCAATTGCTCGACGTGGTCAGCCACACCCCGGTCGAGGTCGAGGCGCTGACCCGGTTGCAGGCGACGGTGCCGCTGATCGACGCGGTGCGCCACTTCGTGCCGGAGACGGAGAAGCTCTATACGTGGTGGAGCTACCGCTCGCCCGACTGGACCCGCAACGATCGCGGCCGCCGGCTCGACCATATCTGGGTCACCCCGGCGCTGCGCGACCGCCTGCGCGGCGCCCTGGTCGCCCGCGAGGCCCGCGCCTGGCCGCAGCCGTCCGATCACGTCCCGGTGCTGGTCGATCTCGATCTGTAAGTGTCGGCAGGACGGAAGACCGAGTGGCGGGCTCCGCGCCGCCATCGGATACGCATGTGCCAAGGGAACCAAAGACAACATGGAGCTGTACCAGATCACCTTGACCTGTGGGGCCTGCGACGCCGAGACCAAGGGCGTGCTCTCACCCCATGTCAGGGAGCTTCAATGCGCAAATTGCGGTGCGCCGGTAGCGAAGATCAAGCCGTTCGAAGGCGTGGTCTACGTCATGTCCAATCCCAACATCCCCGGCTTCGTGAAGGTCGGCATGACCACCAAGGATGTTTACGAGCGCGCCAAGCAATTAAGCCAGACCGGGGTCCCTGGCTCGTACCAAGTCGATGCCGTCTTCCCCTCCCACCGCCCGAAAAACGATGAAGCCAAGGCTCACGCCAAGCTGGCGCGCTTCAAGGCGAACAAGGAACATTTCAGCCTGAGCACGGCGGTCGCCATCGTGAAAGTCCGATCCGCGCTCGGAGGCCGCGAGCCCGCCTTCATCCGCGAGATTTGGCGCGACGAGGTCGCCGAAATGGTCGAGAAGAACCGCGTCGAAACCCTGCTCAAGCTCGGCAAGGCTCCGGCCGAAGAGGCAAGCTGACCCGCGCCCACCTCCAGGGTCTGAGGCCCCTCGGCCCCCCGGGGGGGCCGACCGACGGCACGGTGGTGGAGGTGTTCGCGGGTGATCGTCAGCGACATTTCCGCGCGCCATATCCCGGCGATCCGGTCCAGGATCGAGGCCGTCCCGGCCCATTTCTACACATTAAAGACACATAGCCCCGTGACACGCCCCACTTTATGTGTATAAAATACACACAAAGTGGGGCGAAATGGTCAAGAGCATCAGCAGTCGGGACGCGATCAAGGCCCTTGAGGCGGATGGGTGGCGTCTGGTCAATGTCGAGGGGTCACACCATCAGTTCAAGCACCCGACCAAGCCGGGCCGGGTCACGGTCAAGCACCCCGAGAAGGATATGAAGACCGGCACCCTCAAGAGCATCGAGCGCCAGTCCGGCCTCAAGATCAGGTAAGGAGCAGACGATGGCGATCCGTTATTACCCGGCAATCATCGAACGAGGCGAAGGGCCGGGCTTCGGGGTGTTCTTCCCCGACCTGCCCGGTTGCACCAGCGCGGGCGAGACGATCGAGGCGGCCGCCCGCTCGGCCGAGGAAGCCCTGGGCCTCCACCTGCGCGGCATGATCGAAGACGGGGATCCGCTGCCCGATCCGACCCCGCTGGACCGGATCGAGCCCGATCCCGAGATCGACGAAGCCTGCCGGGTGCTGGTCCGGGCGGATCTTCCCGGCAAGACGATCCGGTTCAACGCCACGATGGACGAGGGCCTGTTGAGCCGGATCGATGCCGCCGCGCGCGCGGAAGGCATGAGCCGGTCCGGCTTTCTGGCGGTCGCGGCCCGGGAGAAGCTGGGCTGATCAGCCCGTCGCCGCCGCCATCGCGCCGTTGTTGGACGGAACAGTCCCCAATAGGGGCGACGCGCTGCCCCAAAAACGATCAACGGCCTAGCAGTGAACTGCTAAGCCGTTGATTTCATTGGTAGCGGAGGAGGGACTTGAACCCCCGACACGCGGATTATGATTCCGCTGCTCTAACCAGCTGAGCTACTCCGCCCCAGCAGGAGGCCGAGCTTATACCGGCCCGGCCGACGGGCTGTCAAGAGCCTGTGTGCGCCCTGTTTGCCCCTTCCGAGAATACGGGCTTGCACGAAGGCTGTCGATCCCTATAATCCCGCCCTTTCTCCCTTCTCGGCGAGGCAGCCGCATTATGGACGACAGGTCGAGCCCGGTGGTCGGCATCATCATGGGCAGTCAGTCCGACTGGGAAACCATGCGCCATGCCGCCGTCACTCTCAGCGAACTCGGGATCCCCTACGAGACCCGCATCGTTTCCGCCCACCGCACCCCGGCCCGGCTGGTCGAGTACGCCAGCACCGCCCGGAGCCGTGGCCTCAAGGTGATCGTCGCCGGCGCCGGCGGCGCCGCCCATCTGCCCGGGATGACCGCGTCGATGACCCCGCTGCCGGTGTTCGGCGTCCCGGTCGAAAGCCGCGCCCTCAAGGGCCTCGATTCGCTGCTGTCGATCGTGCAGATGCCCGGCGGGATTCCGGTCGGCACCGTGGCGATCGGCAAGGCCGGCGCGATCAACGCCGCCCTGCTCGCCGCCGCCGTGATCGCGCTGGGCGACGACCGGGTGGCCGAGGCGCTCGATGGGTGGCGCGCCCGCCAGACCGACGCGGTCTCCCCCGCTCCGGTCGATCCCGAAAATCCGCAGCTGGTCCGGCCGTGACCTCCGCGCCGTTCCGTCTCGCCCCCGGCGGCACCGTCGGTATCGTCGGCGGCGGGCAGCTCGGGCGGATGGCGGCGCTGGCCGCCGCCCGGCTCGGCTACCGCGTCCACATCTTCAGCCCCGAGCCCGACAGCCCGGCGGCCCAGGTCGCCGCCGCCGCCACCGTCGCCGCCTACACCGACCCCGCCGCGCTGGAATCCTTCGCCCGCGCGGTTGACGTGGTCACCTTCGAATTCGAGAACATCCCGGCCGACAGCGTGCGCCGGCTGGCCGAGATCGTCCCGGTGCGGCCGTCCTGGACCGTGCTGGAAACCGCCCAGGACCGCATCGTCGAAAAGCGCTTCTTCAACGGCATCGGCATCGCCACCGCGCCGTGGCGGGCGGTGGACGGCGTCGCCGCACTCGAGGCCGCGCTGGCCGAGATCGGCCGCCCCGCCGTGCTGAAGACGGCGCGGATGGGCTATGACGGCAAGGGACAGGTACGGATCGACGCCGACACCGACGCGGCGGCGGCCTGGGCCGCGCTGGGCAAGGCGCCCGGCGGCGCGGCGGGCAGCGCGATCCTCGAAGGCTTCATCGATTTCCAGGGCGAGATCTCGGTGGTGATTGCCCGGGGCGGCGACGGCGCCTGGGCGGCGTTCGACCCGGCCTGGAACGTCCACCGCCACCACATCCTGCACACCTCGACCGTGCCGGCGCCGATCCCGGCCGCCACCGCCACCGCCGCGATCGACATCGCCCGCCGCGCCGCCGAGGCGCTCGACGTGATCGGCCTGCTCGCGGTCGAGATGTTCGTCACCCCGGACGGGCTGCTGGTCAACGAGATGGCGCCCCGGCCGCACAATTCCGGCCACTGGACCATCGACGCCTGCCTGACCGACCAGTTCGAGCAGTTCATCCGCGCCGTGTGCGGGCTGCCGCTGGGCAGTCCCCGCCGTCATTCCGATGCGGTGATGACCAATCTGATCGGCGACGAGGCCGCTGACTGGCTCGACCTCTTGCGCGATCCCGAGGCCCACCTACATCTGTATGGCAAGGCCGAAGCCCGGCCCGGTCGCAAGATGGGGCACGTCACCCGGTTGCACCGCCCGGGCGGCGGTTTCGATGAAGCGACGATGATTTAACGATAAGGTTTCGATTTCGACGTTGACGCCCTGGCTCTGTTGCCGGATTTTTGCAGTCAGACGTTCGGTTCGGCCCTATCTCCGGGAGCCCCCTTGGAAGATCTCATCATCCACATCCTCAGGGAATACGGCTTCCTTCTCTATTTGTTCATCGCCGCGTGGACGTTCGTTGAAGGGGAAACCGTCGTCCTGGTGACGGGAATACTCGCCTCCGAAGGCCGGTTTGCCATCAATGTCGAGGTTCTCGCCGCCGCCGCCTGGGCCGGCAGCTTTCTCGGCGACCAGCTCTATTTCTATATCGGCCGCCAGTTCGGCACACCATTGCTGAAGCGATGGCCCCGGCTTACCGGACGGATCGATTGGGCGTTCGAGGCGCTGAAACGATCCCCGGCGGTGTTCATCCTGACCTTCCGCTGGATCTACGGGGTGCGCAACGTCGCCCCCTTCATCGTCGGCATCGCCGGGGTGCCCCGGTTCAAGTATCTGGTGCTCAACCTGATCGCCGCCGGCCTGTGGGCCCACTGTTTCGCCTGGGGCGGCTATTTCATGGGCCGCAAGCTCGAGGAATGGCTGGGCGACAGCAAATGGTACGTGCTGGCCGGCTTCATCCTCTGCCTGTTCAGCTTCGCGATCTACAGCGCCTATGCCGGCCACCGCCGCGCCAGCGCCCGGGCCGCCAGCGCCGAACCGAGCGCCCCCGACGCCTCCGCCGACTGAGCGGCGGACGCCCGCCCGGGCCCGGTCAATTCGGCGGGCTGCCGCCCGCGCCCGCTTGGGGAGCAAGGCTCCCCAAGCCCCTCATGCTTTCATCGATAAATCAAAGCGGCCCCGGCACGCCGGCGGTGGTCGAATGGACGAAATGCAGCGCCTCGCCGGGATGGACCACGGCGAAGGCCGAGGTAGCGGCGCGGGCCGCCTCGGCGAAGCCGGTGAGAATCAGCCGCAGCTTGCCGGGATAGGTGCAGATGTCGCCGCAGGCGAAGATGCCGGGGCGCGAGCAGGCCCCGCTGGCCGGGTCGATCACCACCGCGTTGCCCTCCATCGTCAGCCCCCAGCCGGCGATCGGGCCGATCTCGCCGAGCAGGCCGAAGAAGGCCAGCAGCACGTCGGCCGGCAGGCGGCGGGGGACCCCGTCGAGATCGGCCACCACCACCGCGTCGAGCCGGCCGTCCTGGCCTTCGAGTCCGTGCAACTGGGCGGGAGCCACCAGTTCGACCGCGCCCTCGGCGGCAAGGCGGCGCAGGGTGGCCTCGGCCACCGGAGCGGCGCGGAACCGCTCGCGCCGATGCACCACGCTGACCCGGGCGGCGATCTCGGCCAGGGAAATCGCCCAATCGACCGCAGCATCGCCGCCGCCAGCGATCACCACCCGCTGGCCGCGCAGGGCCTCGCGGCGGGGCACGCTGTAGAACACGCTCGTGCCCTCGAATT
This sequence comes from Phaeospirillum tilakii, assembly GCF_042683125.1. Taxonomy (NCBI): domain Bacteria; kingdom Pseudomonadati; phylum Pseudomonadota; class Alphaproteobacteria; order Rhodospirillales; family Rhodospirillaceae; genus Phaeospirillum; species Phaeospirillum tilakii. The sequence goes on along the minus strand of NZ_JBHUIY010000016.1, from coordinate 51,345 downwards.
GATCGAGATCGGGCAGCGGCGGCCGCTTGGGGGCAAAGGCGCCGCCACCCGAGGCCAGGATCACCGCCCGGCACAGCAGCACGGTGCCGTCGCTAAGCCCGATCCGCCAGCGCCCGTCGGACTCGGGATCGAGCGCGGTGGCGGTGACGCCGAAATGATAGACCGGAGCGAACGGGGCGGCCTGGGCCACCAGCCGCTCGACCAGATCGGCGGCGAGGATGGAGGGATGGCCGGGGCAGTCGTAGATCGGCTTTTCCGGATAAAGCGCGGTGAGCTGGCCGCCGGGGTGAGGCAGGGCGTCGATGACGGCACAGCGGACCTTGACCATGCCGCATTGGAACACGGCAAACAGCCCGACCGGGCCGGCGCCCACCACCACCGCATCGGTTTCGATCACCGTCATCCCCGCCGCCTCTTTCGTGTTGTCATGAGGTCGAGATGGGCCCGCCGCCCGGCACGGGCAAGAGCGGCCGGGGGCGACGATTTTGTGCCTTGCATCCCGGCCCCTCCTGACATATGTTGACGGCCCTCGCTTCGGCATTGCACCCGTAGCTCAGCTGGATAGAGTACCGCCCTCCGAAGGCGGGGGTCACAGGTTCGAATCCTGTCGGGTGCGCCAACCTCTCTTCATCCCCTAGGATTTCCGCCAAAGCCAGCGTTTCTGCGGCTTTCGGCTTTCTCGATTGGGCTACAATCGAGGGCATGGACATGCCTCCCGACCTGAAGCGCGACGGAAATTACCTCTACTTCCAGAAGCGCGTTCCCACCGACATCGTGCGACAGATCCCGCCCGAGATCCGCAAGGAGCGGCTCGGCACGGCTGGGCAGATCGTGAAGGTCTATCTGGGTTCCGATCCCAAGGCCGCGAAGCAACAGGTTCCGTCCGAGCTATCGAAAGTGCCAAGATGCTCCCCCATAACGGCAACCTGACAACCCATTTCGCCGATTCTTTCGCAATCGCGCTGACGAACAGGTCAGCCTTTTCAGCCATATATTTGCCAAGTTTGTCTCTAAGTGCGGTGAGGCGGCCGACAGTTTTCTCAGCGATGATAGAAATGTTTTCTGGCTCTGGCGGCTGTTCCCTCAGTCCGGCAGCGGCAGCGAATCTCCGCCGCCGCGCGTCGCGTTTTGCAGGTGCCGGCGATGGTGCGGGCGCTGCTGCCCGCGCTGCTGCCGGTGCTGTTGGTGGCGTTGTGGCTGTTCCGCTATTAAACCCGTGGCCTTAACGACGCGCCGTCATCGGTATCCCGTCGGTCATGTCGCACGGATCGGGTGCATCATCACCGCACGCGGCGAATGCGGTGATGGTATAGCCGCCTGACCATGCCTCGGGCCTGTCCAGCTTGAACTGTCCATTCCCGTCTATCCCCGTCCTTGACCGTCCATCCCGACCTATCATATTGATAGGGGCATGGTTGGACGGCTGGCATCCCTCATGACCCCGAAACAGGCCGAAGCCGCCATCCGGGCCTTGGCCCTGACATCGGAACGGGTCGTTATCACCGATCATGCGGCCGAGCGCATGGAACAGCGCGGTTTCGACACCACCGACCTGTTCCGGGTTCTGACCAAGGGGAGCGTTTTTCAGGCTCCAGCCTTGACGGAGCATGGGGATTGGAAATGCAAGGTGGTGATGCGCTTGCGGGGAACCCGTGATGCCGGGGTGGTGACCGTGATTGCCCGTGGCAACACCCTCGTCATCGTCACCATGGAATGGGAAGACGTGAGATGAACGCGGAACCGGGGCTCTACCACTACACGCTGTGCGGGCTGGACGATGTCTATCTCGTCAACGGCTTCACCCGTCACGACACCCCCTATGGCTCCGGCGTTTCGATCGAGGATGTCGCCGGCCTGCACCGGGTCATTGCCGAGGACATCATCCGCCGCCGCGCCCGCCTCGACGGCGCGGAGGTTCGGTTCCTCCGCAAGGAACTGGACCTGTCCCAGAGCGGCCTTGCCGCCCTGCTGGGCGTGGATGCGCAGACGGTCGCGCGGTGGGAGAAGGGGCAAACCGACGTACCGGGCCCGGCCGATCGCCTGATCCGCATTCTGTACCGCGAGCAGGCCAGCGGCAATTCCGACGTGCGGGGCCTCATTGACGCCATGGCCGACCTTGATGAAATTGAGCATCGACGCCGCTGCTTCGAGGAAACCGCCGAAGGCTGGCGCACCGCCGCCTGACCATCCCTCCCGCGCGTTGGGGCGTACCGCAGCGGATCAAGGCGGTGACCACGCGAGACGGGTGAGGTTCCTCCCCTCCACGCCCACGGGACAACGCTGATCTTGCACCCTGTTGGCACCAAATGCGATGGTGTTCCCGAGGCCCCGAGCCTTCTGGACCGCAGGGATGTTGACCCTCGCCGCTCTGGAAGCGCCGGCTCGGGTCGAACCGGCGGGCGCAGTTCACCGCCTGGAACAAGGCGACGCCCGCGCGGCTATTCTGGGCTGACAATTGAAGCAGGTCCAGGAGCCGCTGGCTCCTGGCGGGTGTGGGCAGAGCCCACCTTGATCCAGCGGATCATCATCCCCCCGGACAGGATGACGATGGCGCCGCAGGTCGGCAGGGGGGACGGGTCCCCGCCCCCCCTGCCCGGTCAGGCGGCCCGCGCCGTCTTCTTCAGGTAGGCGGCGAAGGCCGCATCTTCGCCCCGAACATGGTCGGTCAGCCAGGAGGCGAGGTAATCAAACAGCTTGCCGGGCGCCTCGGGCCGGTTCGCCTCGATGTCGCCCCGCAGCTCGGCGGCGCGGTGGAGGAAGGTTTCGTGGCTCCGGCGATGGCTCGCCGCATCCGGATAGCCACGCTGGGACATCTCCGTCTCTTCTTCGCTGAAGTGCTGTTGCAGCGCTCCCGACAGCTTTTCCACCATCCGCGCCGAGGCGACCGCGCCCTGACCCGACATCATCAGTTTGTAGGCGTCGTTGATCATGCGGAACATCTCCTTGTGGTGGAGATCGACCGAGGCGACGCCGAAGGTCAGGGTCTCGTCCCACAGCAGCAGATCGCCTTCCGCGCCGTCCGCCCGGACCTGAACCAGGAAGCGGCCGACTTCCTCGCCCAGGATTTCCGCCTGCCGGGACAGGTTTCCCGACGCGGTATTTATCCGCGCGGCGGCGGTTCCGGTCTCCTTGGCCGCTTTCTCGACGCTGACGATGTTGACCGAGACGTCCGAGGTGCCGGCGGAGGCCTGTTCGACATTGCGGGCGATTTCCCCGGTGGCGGCGGTCTGCTGCTGCACCGCCGCCGAAACGGCGGCGCTGATTTCGCTCATCTCCGCGATCACCGCCGCGATGCCGTTGATCGCCATCACCGCCGAGCTGGTGCCCTTCTGCACCGCCTGGATCTGGGCGGCGATCTCGCTGGTCGCCCGCGCGGTCTGGTTGGCCAGATTCTTGACCTCGCCCGCCACCACCGAAAAGCCCTTGCCGGCATCGCCGGCGCGCGCGGCCTCGATCGTCGCGTTGAGCGCCAGCAGATTGGTCTGCGAGGCGATGTCGTTGATCAGGGTGACGATGTCGCCGATTTTCGAGACCTTTTCCGACAGTTCCTGCACATGGGAGGTGGTGTCGGCCGCTTCGGTCTGGGCCCGCACCGACACCGACTGGGAGCGCTCGACCTGATGGGCGATCTCCTTGATCGAGCAGGCCAGCTGCTCGGTCGCGGACGCCACCGTCTGCACATTGACCGAGGCCTGCTGGGCGGCCGAGGAGACGGCGGTGGCCTGGGCACTGGTCCGGGTCGCGGTGCCGGACATCTGTTCGGACGCCGCCTGCAATTCGTCCGCCGCCGCGGTCACGGTGCCGACGATCGTGCCGACGCTGCCTTCGAACAGATCGGCCATCTTGCGCATCGCCGCCAGCCGGTCGGCGTCGGCCCGCCGCTTCTGCTCCTTCTGCTCCGTTTCCATCTTGCGGGTGCGGATCAGGGTCTCCTTGAACACCTGCATCGTGTTGGCGATCAGCCCGATTTCGTCCCGGCGCCCCACGCCGTAGAGATCGACGTCGGTATTGCCGTCCGACAGGGCCTTGAGCCCCTGCACCGCCCGGCCGATCGGTTTCGAGATGCCGAAATTGCCGATCAGATAGCCGATGATCACCCCCGCGATCACCCCCACCAGCGAGGCAAGAATCATGAAAACCATCTTCTCCTTGGATAATTCCATGCCGCGTCTGGCAATATTTGTCCCGGATACATCGAAATAACTTTCGACGACATTTATGGATTCCTGAAGACGATCAACGATGGCGCGGCTGCGAGCAACGGATTTCACGATTTCCTGCTGTGTGGCATCCATTTTGGCGCCGACACTGTTTTTTTGGATCGTCGAGATGTTTTCATTAAGCTGAGACTGATATGCCGCATAGTCAGCCTCAAGTTTATTGAGGGCCTCCAGACCACGATCGTCGGCACTTGATTTCAAATCGCGGATTATCGCCTCGGCGACACTGCTTCTTTCTTGATTCACCTTGATAATTTTAGCGATAAGCTCGGGAGTAGGGTCCATTGCCGCCCGGTATTCGGTTCGGTTGATGGAGAGGATTGCGGCATTGAGCCGGGCCGCCTTCAGCGCCAGGCCATCGGCGGCATCGATTTCCTGCCCGGAAATCGCCAGATGATTGACGTTGGTGACGCCGAGATAGCCGACGATCCCGGTGATGACGGCCATCACCGTGACCAGAACCATGATCTTGAGCAGGATCGAGATGTTCTGCATTGCCTTCTCCACCTGACCCGGGTTGACACGTCCTCCCTCTTTTCCTCCCTCTTTCCCTGTCGCGCGCGATGACAGGGCCGTTCCGTGCAAGATCCCGATCTTGCCCGCGTGATCGAACAGCAGAATCGTTTTTGGCCATGGCGCGGCACGAGGGTATTTGCCGGCATACCATGAACGTCATGGTAGATGGATTCGAGGCAGATCTAAAGAGATATTTCCCCCATGACCATCGCCATGCCCCGGCCACCCTTCCCGCATCTCGGGCGGTGAAATTCCCCCGGCGGCGATTCGGTGGCAGAATCACCCAATTGAGCCGGAACGACAGAGGGAGGACGCGGTGCTGTTTCTCGAAGCGACGACGCGGGCCGAGTTCCACGCCGCGGTCAGCGCGCTGTCCCAGGCGATCGCCACCGCCGGAGGCTGGGTGGTCAGCCACCAGTTCTTCGCGCAGGCCCGCGCGGTGATCGGCTGCGAGTGCCCCGGGACGGCCCTGGCCGGGATGGCCGCCGCCCTTGAGGCCGCCGGGATCACCCTGCATCCGCCGGAAGTCGGCTGGCCGGACGACGCGCGCGACCTGCGGATGCAGATCGCGCTCAGTTTCGTCGCGGCGAGGGCCGATTTTCGCCGCGCGGTCCCCGCTTTCGGCTGATACCACCCGGCCAATGATACCGGCCGCCAGATGGATCAGTGCAAAGGGCGGCCGGGATGAGGGGCGGGGGCGTCCCCTCAACCGATCGGCTTGCCGTCCTGGCGGCGGATCGCCACCACCGCCGGGCGTGGCGGCATGTCGTCGCGGAAATCCGGCCAGCGGGTGGTTGGGGCGTCGAAGGTCGAATCCTCGCCCGGATGCTGCACCGCCGCGAACAGGGTGGTGCCGTCGGGGGTGAAGCAGGGGCCGCACATCTCGGCATCCTGCGGCACGGCGTAGAAGAACTTGACCAGCCCCCGGCCCGGCCCTTCCAGATCGCAGGCATACAGCCCGTCGGGGATGCCGTTGCGTCCCTGCGACGAGCCCTGGTCGGTGGCGATCCACAGCCGGCCCTGGCGGTCGAAGGTGATGTTGTCGGGGCAGGACAGCCACTGGCCGTACTCCCGCGTCTGCGGGTGATAACGCGCACCGTCCTTGTCTTCGCCGGCCAGCAGCAGCACCGACCAGCTGAAGCGTTCGGCGTCGTGGCGGGCGTGTCCGGGCTGGCCGGACCCCGGCGGAACCAGTTCGAGGATGTGGCCGTGGCGGTTGTCGGCGCGCGGGTTGGCGTGGTTGAGCTTGTCGGCCGGGCGCTTGGTGTTGTTGGTCAGCACCATGTAGACCTTGCCGGTGGTCGGGCTGGCCTCGACGTCCTCCGGCCGGTCCATCGGGGTCGCCCCGACCAGATCGGCGGCGCGGCGGGCCTCGATCACCACGTCGGCCTGGGTGTGGAAGCCGTTGGCCGGGGTCAGCGGCCCCTGGCCGAATACCAGCGGCAGCCAGACCAGCCCACCGGCATCGTCGAAACGGGCCACCGACAGGGTGCCCTCGTCGAGCAGATCGAAATTGGCCTGGCGCCGGCTCGGGTCGAACCGGCGCGCGGCGACGAAGCGGTAGAGATATTCGAACGCCTCGTCGTCGCCGGTATAGACCACCACCTTGCGGTCGGGGGTGACCACCACGGTGGCGGCCTCGTGCTTGAAACGGCCGAGCGCGGTGCGCTTGACCGGGACGAAGGTCGGGTCGTAGGGATCGATTTCGACCACCCAGCCGAACCGGTTGGGCTCGTTCGGCTCCTTCTCGACGTCGAAGCGGTCATGGAAGCGCGCCCAGGCGTAGCGGCTTTTGCCCTTGAGCCCCAGCCGGGCGTAATTGGCCGCCTCGGCGGTCTTTTTGGGGTCGCCCGAGAAATAGGTGTCGAAATTCTCCTCGGCGATCAGCACCGTCCCCCACGGGGTGACGCCGCCCGAGCAATTGTTGAGGGTGCCGACCACCGTGCGTCCCTCGGGATCGGCGGCGGTGCGCAGGCGGGGATGGCCGGCGGCGGGGCCGGACAGCCGGATCGCGGTCGACAGCGCCGACAGGCGGCGGTTGAACGGGCTGGCCTCGACCACCCGCCAGGCCTCGCCGTCGCGGCGGATCTCGACGATGCCATGGCCGTGGGCGGCGATCTCGGCATCGACCTGGGCCCGGGTCATCGTCTCCAGCTTGGTCTTGATCGTCAGGCCCGGGAACATCAGTTCGGGGTTGGTGTATTCGAAATTGGCGCAGAGCAGGCCGTGGTCCGAGGTCTGCGACCCCACCGGCAGCGGCAGGAAGGCGAGGAAATCGTTGTTGTAGCCGAACCGCTTCTCCTGCCCGGCGGCATCGGGGATGTGCGGGTCGAACGGGGCCAGACCGGGCTCGATCGGGTCGCCCCAGCGGATCAGCACCTGGGCGACGTGGCCGGGCGACACCCCCTGATCGGGGCCGATGACGTGGGGCGGCTGGGCGAAGCGGAGGGTCGAGGGATCGCCGCCGGCGGCCAGCGCCGCACCGGGGAAGGCGGCCAGCGCGCTGGTGGCGAGCAGGCCGCGTATCATCGCGCGCCGCGACAGGCGGGTGGCGATCAACGCCGACAGGGCAGGAGAGGTCGAACGGGCGGGCATCGGTGGCTCCGTCAGTGGAGGTACAGGTCTTTCGGGGCGCCGCAATGGGGGCACAGCCAGTCGTCGGGCAGGTATTCGAACGGCACGCCCGGCCCGATCGCCTGCAAGGGCTCACCCTGCGCCGGGTCGTAGACATGGCCGCAGCGGTTGCACACCCACAGGGCCAGCCGGCCATCGCTCTCGCGCGCGACGGCCCCGGTGCGGGAGGGGGTGGTTTCGCTCATCGCCCGACTGTAGAGGATCCGGCGGTGACGGCGGGTGGCGTTTTGGTGAAATGTCGCGCGGGCGCTGCCCGCGGGCCCGCCGGGGCGATGCCCCGGCCCCCCTTCTTTCTCGTTAGAACGGCGCGGCGGGCGCGGTCTGTTCCGCCTCGATCCGGCGGGCCATCTCGGCCAACCCGGCCTCGGTGCGGTTCTTCCACGCGCTGTCGACCCCGATCAGTCCGGCGCCGATCCGTTCGAACCGGCTGGAAAAGCAGATCGTCAGCCGTTCGCGCAGCACGCTGCCGCCGTCCGTCCGGGCGGTGATGGTGAACTGGGTGATGGTCGGGTTGACGTGTTCCTCGTCATCGACCAGCGTCACCGAGGGATCGGACACCAGGGTCATCCGGCTGACGCCGTCGGCCTCGACCACCTTGTGGCGCGAGCGCACCAACTGACCGTCGGCAACCTGTTCGGTCACCCATTCCGCCCCGGGCACCAGATCGCCGCCGCCGATCACCTCGGTCTTGCGGTTGTCGGGATTGAGGGCGAGGAAATGGCGGTCGAGCCGGGCGAGGAAGGCGGCCACCGCGCGGGGCGGGGCGGCGACGTTGACCGCGCCGTCGATCACCATCGCCCGGCTGGTGTCGAGCCCGCTCGGATAGCGGCCGACCGGATGGCGGCCATTGTCGGCGCCCGGCACGGCCTCGGCCCAGGCGGCGGGGGCGGTCAGCCCGAGGATCAGGCCGAGCAGGCCGGCCTTGACGGTTCGATGCAAGATGAAAGGCTCCTTACAACGTGACGGCGGATCAGAGATGCGCCAGCAGTAGAGCATCTCGGGCGGGCGAAGCCAGATGACAAATCGGTCATCGCCGCCGCCGGGGCCGGCCGGGCGCGGCGTGGCGCGACCTTGGGGTTGCGCTTTGCGCTGTTATCGAATACCCCTTGTCCCCTTCCCTGGTTTGTGCTGCGGGTGAACCGATCCGATGCGCCTGATCCGGCATTGCGGCGAGTTTGGTGACGTGCATCGCGGTTGCGTGGTCGCGCTCGGCAATTTCGATGGGGTCCATCTCGGCCACCAGGCGGTGATCCTGGCTGCGCGCGAGCTGGCCCGGGCCCGGGGCGCCGCCTCCGGGGTGATGACGTTCGAGCCGCATCCGCGCCGACTGTTCCGGCCCGATCTGCCGCCGTTCCGCCTGACCCCGCTGCGGGTCAAGGCCCGGCTGATCGAGGCGCTGGGGATCGACCTGCTGTTCCAGCAGAGCTTCGATGCCGGTTTCGCCGGGGTGTCGGCCCATGATTTCGTCGTCGGCTTCCTGGTGGGGGCGATGGGGGTCGGCCATGTCGTGGTCGGCTATGATTACGTCTTCGGCCAGGGGCGCGGCGGCGATTGCGAGTTCCTCACCCGGGTCGGCGACGAACTCGGCTTCGGCGTCACCGTGGTGCCGGCTGCCGAAATCGGCGGCGCCCCCTGCTCCTCGACCCGGGTCCGCGCCGCCCTGACCGCCGGCCGTCCCGCCGAAGCGGCCGGGCTGCTCGGCCATTACTGGGAGATCGAGGGCCGGGTCGAGCATGGCAGCGCCCGCGGCCGCGACCTCGGCTTCCCCACCGCCAATCTGCGCCTCGGCGACTATCAGCGCCCGGCCACCGGAGTCTATGCGGTGCGCGCCGGCATCGACCGGGGCGCCACCACCGTCTGGCATGACGGCGTCGCCAATTTCGGCCGCCGCCCGACCTTCGACCAGACCGACGAGGTGCTCGAAGTCCATCTGTTCGGCATCAGCGAGGACCTCTACGGCCGTCACCTGCGGGTGGCGCTGATCGACCATCTCCGCCCCGAACGCAAGTTCTCCGGGGTGGAGGAATTGCGGGCGCAGATCGTCCGCGACGCCGAAACCGCCCGTGACCGCCTGGGCGGCCTTCCTTTCCCCGCCACGCCGGGACCGATGGTCCCGGTCGCGGCCAGTACCTCCGGATTGAATCGATGACCGTCGACCCCAAGACCACCGTCTTCCTGCCCCGGACCGAATTCCCGATGAAGGCCGGCCTGCCGGCGCTGGAGCCCCGCCTGCTGGAGCGCTGGGCGCGGATCGGGCTGTTCGACCGGCTGCGCGCGACGGCGAAAGGGCGGGAGAAGTTCATTCTCCATGACGGCCCGCCCTATGCGAACGGCCATCTCCATATCGGCCACGCCCTCAACAAGATCCTGAAGGACGTCATCGTCCGCACCCGGCAGATGCTGGGCAAGGACGCGGTCTACGTGCCGGGCTGGGACTGCCACGGCCTGCCGATCGAGTGGAAGATCGAGGAAAAGTACCGCGCCGGCGGGGCCAACGGCGCCAAGAGCAAGGACGAGATCGACATCGTCACCTTCCGCGAGGAATGCCGCCAGTTCGCCGCCGGCTGGATCGGGATTCAGCGCGAGGAATTCCAGCGCCTCGGCATCACCGCCGATTGGACTCATCCCTACACCACGATGACCAATCGGGCCGAATCGATCATCGTCGCCGAACTGGGCAAGTTCCTACTCGACGGCTCGCTCTACAAGGGGGCCAAGCCGGTGCTGTGGTCGGTGGTCGAGAAGACCGCTTTGGCCGAGGCCGAAGTCGAGTATCACGACCACACCAGCATCACCATCTGGGTCAAGTTCCCGGTGGTCACGCCCAGCCTGCCGGCGCTGGAAGGGGCCAAGGTGGTGATCTGGACCACCACCCCCTGGACCATGCCGGGCAACCGCGCCATCGCCTATGGCGCCGATTTCGAGTACGCCCTGGTCGAGGTGACCGAGGCCCCGGCCAGCGGGCTGGCCCAGGTCGGCGAGCGGCTGGTGATCCTGGCCGATCTGGTCGAGCAGGTGGCCAAGGACAGCGGCGCCGCCCTGCGGGTGATCGAGCGGATCCCCGGCGCCCGCCTTGCCGGCACGATCTGTCACCACCCGCTGAAGCACCATCCCGAGGCCAAGGGCGGCTACGATTTCGCGGTGCCGCTGCTGGCCGGCGATTTCGTCACCACCGACACCGGCACCGGCTTCGTCCACATCGCCCCCGGCCATGGCGAGGATGACTGGCATCTCGGCAAGGCCCACAATATCGCCATCCCCGACACGGTGCAGCCCGACGGCACCTATTATTCCCATGTCGCGGTCTTCGCCGGCCAGAGCGTGCTGGCCCAAGGCAAGAACGGCAAATATTACAGCCCGGTCGCCAAGGCGGTGATCGCGGCGATGACCGAATGCGGCACCCTGCTGGCCCACGGCAAGATCGAGCATTCCTATCCCCATTCCTGGCGCTCCAAGGCGCCGCTGATCTTCCGCAACACCCCGCAATGGTTCATCTCGATGGAGACGACCGGGCTTCGGGCCAAGGCGCTGTCGGCGCTGGCCGACACCCGCTTCGTCCCGGCCCAGGGCCGCAACCGGATCGGCGCGATGATCGAAAGCCGGCCCGATTGGTGCGTGTCGCGCCAGCGCGCCTGGGGCGTGCCGATCGCGGTGTTCGTCGAGAAGAAGAGCGGCCAGCCGCTGCGCGACCCGGCGGTGATGGCGCGGGTGGTCGAGGCCTTCGCCGCCGAGGGCTCCGACGCCTGGTTCACCAGCCCGCCCGCCCGCTTCCTGGGCGAGGGGCGCGACCCGGCCGATTACGAGCAGGTGTTCGACATCCTCGACGTCTGGTTCGATTCCGGCTGCACCCATGCCTTCGTGCTGGAAAGCGGCGACTGGCCGGCGTTGTCCTGGCCGGCCTCGCTCTATCTCGAAGGCTCGGACCAGCATCGCGGCTGGTTCCATTCCTCGCTGCTGGAATCCTGCGGCACCCGGGGCCGGGCGCCCTATGACGCGGTGCTGACCCATGGCTTCGTCCTCGACGAGGCCGGGCGCAAGATGTCGAAATCGCTCGGCAACGTCGTCTCGCCGCAGGAGGTGGTCGATGCCCAGGGCGCCGACATCCTGCGGCTGTGGGTGGCCGGCTCGGATTATTCCGACGATCTGCGCATCGGGCCGGAGATCCTCAAGACCCAGGTCGACATCTACCGCCGCCTGCGCAACACCCTGCGCTATCTGCTCGGCGCGCTCGACGGCTTCACCCCGGCCGAGCGGGTGCCGTTCGAGCAATTGCCCGAGCTGGAACGCTGGGTGCTGCACCGGCTGAGCGAACTGGATCAGGGGCTGCGCGCCGCCGCCGAGGATTTCACCTTCCACGGCCTGTTCGCCGAGCTGCATAATTTCTGCGCGGTCGATCTGTCGGCGTTCTATTTCGACGTGCGCAAGGACGCGCTGTACTGCGACACGGCGGAGTCACCGCGCCGCCGTGCCGCCCGCACCGTGTTCGACCTCCTGCTCGACACCCTGTGCAAATGGCTGGCCCCGTTCCTGTGCTTCACCGCCGAGGAAGCGTGGCTGGCGCGCCATCCCTCCGCGGACGGCTCGGTCCATCTCGAAGCCTTCCCCGACCTGCCGGCTTCGTGGCGCGACGACGCCCTGGCCGCGCGCTGGGCGAAGATCCGCGAGGTGCGCCGCGTCGTCACCGGGGCGCTGGAGCGCGAACGCGCCGCCAAGCGGATCGGTTCGGCGTTGCAGGCCAGCCCGCTGCTGACGGTCAGCGCCGAGGTCCAGACCCTGCTCGACGGGGTCGATCTGGCCGAGATCTTCCTGACCTCGGGGGCCGAACTGCGGGTCGGCACCGCCGATCCGGCCGCCTTCACCCTGCCCGAGGTGGCCGGGGTGGCGGTCGAGCCGCGTCTGGCCGAGGGCGAGAAATGCCCGCGCTGCTGGAAGGTGCTGCCCGAGGTCGCCGCCGGCGGGGTCTGCGCCCGCTGCGGTTCCGCGATGGCGGCGGTCGCGGCGGAGGCCAACTGATGCGGTGCGGGGTGCGCGCCGCCCTCGGCCTGTCGGCGCTGGTGATCGGGCTCGACCAGCTCAGCAAATGGGCGGTGGTCGAGCAGCTGATGCGGCCCGAGGGGGTGGTCGGCACCCCGTTCTGGAGCCCCTACCGGATCGAACTCGCCCCGGTGCTCAATCTGGTGATGGCGTGGAACCGGGGGGTCAGCTTCGGCATCGGCAACGGCGCCGAGCCGCTCGACCCGCTGGTGCTGTCGGGCCTGTCCGCCCTGATCGTGGTCGGGCTGGTGGCGTGGCTGCGCCGGGCCGGCTCGGATCTGGTGCGGCTGGCGGTCGGGCTGATCATCGGCGGCGCGCTCGGCAACGTGATCGACCGGCTGCGCTTCGGAGCGGTGGCCGACTTCGTCGATGTCCATCTGGCCGGGCATCACTGGCCTGCCTTCAATCTGGCGGATTCGGCGATCACGATCGGTGCCGTGATGCTGGTGGCCGACTCCTTGTTCCGCCGCCCGGATTCGACTAAGACTGAGAGCCATGAGACCAAATGACCGCTCCCCCCGTCCTGCGCTCGGCCTTGCCGTCCTGATTCTCGGGCTGGGGGTCGGGCTGTCCGCCTGCACCGACGTCCGGCGGTCGCTGGGCTATGAAAAGGCCCCGCCCGACGAGTTCCAGGTGGTCGAACGGGCGCCGCTGACCCTGCCGCCCGACTTCAATCTGCGCCCGCCCCAGCCCGGCGCGACCCGGCCGCAGGAAACCTCGCCGCGCGATCAGGCCCGCCGGCTGCTGGCCGGGCGCAGCCTGACCACCCCGGTCGCCACCGCCGGCCGCACCCAGGGCGACGTGATCCTCGCCAAACGCTTCGGCGCCGAGTCGATCCAGCCCGACATCCGCGTGCTGATCGACAAGGAAAGCCTCGCTTTGGCCGAGGCGGAAAAGAGCTTCACCGACCGGATGGTGTTCTGGCGCAAGCCCGAGCCGGCCGGCATCGCGGTCGATCCGGTCAAGGAAACCCAGCGCCTGCGCGAAAATCAGGCGCTCGGCAAGTCGGTGTCCGAGGGCGAGACCCCGCAGATCGAGCGGCGCAAGAAGGCGATCCTCGAAGGCATCTTCTGATCCGGAGGGCGGCCTGACCGGGCTGCCGCCCGGACCCGCTCGGAGGCCGACGCCTCCGAACCTCCCCTTTGTTTGAAAAAACGGGGGTCCGGGCGGCAGCCCTGCCTTCCCCCTCAGGAGGATGGCCCATGCGCGCGGCGCTCAAACCTTCGTTCCTGCTCGCGGCGCTGCTGCTGCTGGCCCGCCCGGCCGAGGCGCGGCTGTTCGATCCCGAGACCTTCACCCTGGCCAACGGGCTGACCGTGGTGGTGGTGCCCAACCACCGCGTGCCGATCGTCTCGCACATGGTGTGGTACAAGGTCGGCGCCGCCGACGAGGAGCCGGGCAAGAGCGGCCTCGCCCATCTGCTCGAACATCTGATGTTCAAGGGCACCCCCGAGGTGCCGCCCGGGGCGTTCTCGAAGATCGTCGCCCGCAATGGCGGCCGCGACAACGCCTTCACCACCTCGGATTACACCGGCTATTACCAGAACGTCGCCGCCGACCGGCTCGAACTGGTGATGAAGATGGAAGCCGACCGGATGGCCAACCTCGCGCTCGACCGCGACAGCGTCGAGACCGAGCGGGCGGTGGTGCTGGAGGAATGGCGGATGCGGGTCGGCAACAGCCCGGAAGCCCGCCTGTCCCAGCAGATGGAGGCGGCGCTGTTCCTCAACAGCCCCTATCACCGCCCGGTGATCGGCTGGCAGTCCGAGATCGCCCGGCTCGGCCGCGACGACGCCTTGGCGTTCTATCGCCGCTGGTACGCCCCCAACAACGCGGTGCTGGTGGTGGCCGGCGACGTCGATGCCGCCACGGTGCGGCCGCTGGCCGAGAAATATTACGGCGCGCTGCCCCGGCGCGAGCTGCCGCCCCGGTTGCACACCGAGGAGCCGCCGCCCGAGGCGGCGCGGCGGGTGACGCTGACCGATCCGCGCGTCGCCCAGCCGGCCTGGCGCCGGCTCTATCTCGCCCCCAGCGCGCGGGCGGGCGAGACCCGGCTGGCCCAGCCGCTGGAAGTGCTGGCCGAGGTGATCGGCGGCGGCGCCACCGCCCAGCTTTACCGCAGTCTGGTGGTCGAGCAGGGGCTGGCCGCCGGGGTCAGCGCCAGCTACGACCCGGTGGCGGTCGGCCAGACCAGCTTCGCCATCGCCGCGACGCCGCGCCCGGGGGTGCCGCTCGCCAAGCTCGAAGCGGCGATCGAGCGCGAGATCGCCCGCATCGCCAAGGGCGAGATCCCGCCCGAGGAGATCGAGCGGGCCAAGACCCGCCTGCGCGCCTCGTCCGCCTATGCCCGGGATTCGCTCCATACCGGCGCCCAGGTGCTGGGCGAGGCCCTCGCCGTCGGCCTCTCGGTCGAGGAGGTCGAATCCTGGCCCGACCGGATCGCGGCGGTGACCCCGGCCGAGGTGGCCGAGGCCGCCGCCCGGGTGCTCGACCCCCGGGGCTCGGTCACCGGCCTGCTGCTGCCCGAGCCCGGCACCGGCGGGAAACCGTCCGTCCCGCCCGCCGCACCCGCCCAGACGTCCGAACGGGGGATCCACTGATGTCGCGTCTGCTCGCCGTCTGCGCCCTGCTTGTCGCCCTGGTCCTGTCGGGTCCGGCCGGCGCGGTCACCATCGAACGGGTGGTCAGCCCGGGCGGAATCGAGGCCTGGCTGGTGCGCGACCATGCCAATCCGATCCTGGCGGTCGAGGTCAGCTTCCGGGGCGGGGCCTCGCTCGATCCCGCCGGCAAGACCGGGCTGGCGACGATGACCGCCGCCCTGCTCGACGAAGGCGCCGGCCCCTATGGGTCGCAGGCGTTCCAGCGCCGGCTGGAGGATCGGGTGATCGGCCTGTCGTTCGACGCCGGCCGCGACGCCCTGCGCGGCCATCTCAAGACCCTGACCGAGCATCGCGACGAGGCGTTCGACCTGCTGCGGCTCGCCCTGACCGCGCCGCGCTTCGACGCCCCGGCGGTCGAGCGGATCCGCGGCCAGTTGCTGACCGGACTGATGCGCGAATCCGAAAGCCCCGAGCATCTCGCCGCCCGGGCGTGGTTCGCCGCCGCCTTCCCCGGCCATCCCTACGGCCGTTCGCCGCGCGGCGACATCGCCACCGTCAAGACCATCACCGTCGCCGACCTCAAAAGCGAGGTCACCCGCCAGCTCGCCCGCGACCGGATGACCATCGGGGTGGTCGGCGACATCGACCCGCCCGAACTGGGCCGCCTGCTCGATGCCACCTTCGCCGGCCTGCCCGCCCGGGGCGCGGCGCTGACGGTGGCCGAGACCCGCGCCGACACCCACGGCCAGAGCGAGCGGATTGCCCGCGCCATCCCCCAGACCGTCGCCAATTTCGGGCTGGCCGGGATCAAGCGCGACGATCCCGACTGGTACGCCGCGACGGTGATGAATCACATCCTCGGCGGCGGCGGCTTCGCCTCGCGCCTGACCGAGACGGTGCGGGAAAAGAACGGGCTGGCCTATGGGGTGTGGACCGCGCTGATCCCGCTCGACCATGCCGGGGTGCTGTTCGGCGGCGTCGCCACCGAGAACAGCCGGTTCGACCAGTCGCTGGCGCTGATCCGCCAGGAACTGCGCCGGATGCGCGACGACGGCCCGACCGAGACCGAACTGGCCGATGCCAAGACCTACCTCAACGGCTCGTTCCCGCTCGGGCTCGATTCGACCTCGGCGATCGCCCAGTTGCTGGTGCAGATGCAGACCGACCGGCTCGGCCTCGATTTCCTCGATCGCCGCCCCGGCCTGATCAATACCGTCACCGCCGCCGACGTCCGCCGCGTCGCCGCCCGCCTGCTCGATCCCGACGCCCTCGCTTTGGTCGCGGTCGGACCGGCGGCGCCGTAGGGCCCTTCGGGGCTGCCGCCCCGCCCCCCGCCTGGAGGCTGGCGCCTCCAGACCTCCCCCCTTTTTTTGAAAACAAAGGGGGTCCGGGGCATCGCCCCGGGCGGGCCCGCGGGCGGCAGCCCGCGTAACCTGTTTGGTATCGCGCGCGAGCGCGCGGGGGGCGGCAGCCCGCGTAACCTGTTCGATCCGGGATCAGCCCAGCGCGGCGAAGCGATCGAGGAACGCCCGCCGCGCCTGCTCCGCCGGCCAGGGCGTCAGGTCCAGTTCCGGCATCGCGCCGCGAAAGCCCAGCACCTTGCGCGCCTCGGCGATGTCGAACCCCGCCAGTTGCACCGCCTCGGCAAAGGCGGCGGCGCGGTCGGCCTGATGGATCGCCCGCTCCCAGGCTTCGGGCAGGGGCGCGGGCAGGCCGAAGGCGCGCTGGATCGCCGCCGCCACCCGCCGTTCGATCTCGTCATAGGGACGGCCGACCGCGCGCTTGAACGGGGTGATCAGGTCCGAGGTGACATATTCGGCCGCGTCGTGCAGCAGGCCGGCGCGCAAGGCCGGCACCGGCAGGCGGGGCTCGGCCCGGCGCAGCAGATCGACCACCGCGAGGCTGTGCTGGGCGACCGAAAAGCCGTGTTCGCCGTGGGTCTGGCCGTTCCAGCGGGCGACCCGGGACAGGCCGAGGGCGATGTCCTGGATTTCGACGTCGAGCGGCGAGGGATCGAGGATATCGAGCCGGCGACCCGACAGCATCCGCTGCCACGCCCGGGCCGGGGGGGCATCGGCCGGCTGGGACCTCACCGCGTCCGCCCCGATCGCGGGGCGGCGCGGCGGGGGCTCATCCCGCCAGCAGGCTGAACCAAGCCAGCGCCAGTGACAGCGCCACGGTGGTGATCACGGCCATGCGGGAGCTGGTGTCTTCGACCGCCGCCGCCTGAGCCCGGGAAGTGCGCTGTCTCATCGGTCAACCTCCTGGAGCAAATCCTCTCCTGTCCCACGATATGGGAAAGAGGGTCGCCTCGGTCAAGCCTACGCCCGGCGATCATGCCGGCCAAGAGACGATGTGGCGTTCGAGCCGGCGGGTCCGGTTTTCCCGCACGGCACGGCCGCGTACCGAGATGCCGGCGCGGTGGACGCTGTCGGGATCGCCCGACACCAGCGGATGCCACGCCGGCAGCGGCCGCCCCTCGCGCAGCAGGCGGTAGGCGCAGGTCGAGGGCAGCCAGGCGAGGTCGCCGATCACCCGGGGCGACAGCTGGATGCAGTCGGGCACGCTGTCCCAGCGCCGTTCGTAATTGCTACAGGCGCAGGAGGTGAGGTCGAGCAGCTTGCAGGCGACGTTGGTGTAGTGGATCTCGCCGGTATCGGCATCCTCGAGCTTGTGCAGACAGCAGCGGCCGCAGCCGTCGCACAGGCTCTCCCACTCCGCCCGGGTCAGCTCGGACAGGCTCTTGGCCTCCCAGAACGGCGGCGGCGCGCTCATCCCAACAGCGGGGCCGGGGCGACCCACCAGCCGGGCTGGCAGGCGGTCAGCGCGGCGGCGGCGGCGCGGGCGGCGGCCTCGGTGGCGAACAGGCCGAAGCAGGTCGCGCCCGAACCCGACATCCGCGCCAGCAGGCAATCGGGCTGGGCGGCGATCAGGGCCAGCATCTCGCCGATCACCGGCAGCAGGGCGATCGCCGGGGGGGTGAGGTCGTTGCGCCGCGCCGCCAGCGCCACGGCCAAGGCGCGGGCGTCGGCCGGGGCCTCGGTCAGCGGCGCCGGTTCGGAAAAGCCGGCGGTGCGGGCCTTGAACACCGCCGGGGTCGACAGCGGCATCAGCGGGTTGACCAGCACCAGCCAGGCCGGCGGCAAGGCCGGGGCCGGGGTCAGCACCTCGCCCACCCCTTCCATCCGGGTCGGCCGGCCGGCGAGGCAGACCGGGACGTCGGCGCCGATCGACAGGGCCAAGGCGTGCAGGCGCTCGGCCGGCAGGTCCAGCCCCCACAGCCGGATCAGCGCGGTCAGGGTGGCGGCGGCGTCGGCCGAGCCGCCGCCGATGCCGGCGGCGACCGGCAGGCGCTTGGTCAGATGCAGGGTCGCGTCGGCCGGGCGGCCGGCGGCCTCGGCCAGCAGGCGGGCCGCCTTCAGCACGATGTTCTCGCCCTCGGGCAGGCTGGCGGCGGTGGGGCCGTCAACCGACAGGGTCAGCCCCAGGCCGGGGCTGGCGGTCAGGGTGTCGCCCACCCCGGCGAACGCCACCAGCGAATCGAGCAGGTGATAGCCGTCGGGGCGGCGCCCGGTCACCAGCAGGCTCAGATTGACCTTGGCCGGGGCTTCGACGGTAACGGAACGATCGGTCATGGAACGGGTCACTTCACGGTCAAAGGAGGCAGCTGGCCGGACAAAGCCTTGGCTTTCAGCGGTTCGAGCTGCTCCGGTTCGGGATTGAGGGTGAGGGCGCGCTGCCACTGGAAGCGGGCCTCCTCGGTGCGGCCGATCCGCCACAGGGCATCGCCGAGATGCTCGTTGATGGTCGGATCCTCGGGCTTCAGTTCGGCGGCGCGTTCGAGATGCCGGACCGCGCCGGCATAATCGCCGAGGCGGAACAGCGCCCAGCCGAGCGAATCGACGATGGCGCCGTCGTTGGGACGCTGGCGCACCGCCCGCTCCAGCAGCGAGCGGCCTTCCTCGAGATTGCTGCCCTGATCGACCCAGGAATAGCCGAGGTAATTGAGCACGTCGGGCTGGTCGGGCTTCAGTTTCAGCGCCTCGAGGAAGTCGGCCTCGGCGCGCGGCCACTGGCCGGAGCGTTCAAGGGCGATGCCCCGGGCATAATAGAGCGGCCACAGCTGCGGGTTGGCGGCCTCGTGGCCGGCGGCGGCGCGGGTGAGGGCGATGTCGTAGGCCTCGGCCGCCTCGGCGAAGCGTTTGTGGCCGCGCAGCACGTCGCCCAGGGTCATCGCCGCGTCATAGCTGTCGGGGCGGGCCTCGACCAGCCGGCGCAGTTCGGCCACCGCCGCGTCGGTCCGCCCCGCCTCGTCGAGATTGACCGCAAGCCGCAGCCGGGCATAGTCCGCCGCCAGTGAGGACGGGTCGATCGCCAGGAACACCGGCTCGGCCTCGTCGAGCCGGCCCTGGCGGCTGAGCACGTCGGCCAGCAGCAACTGGCACAGCGGGAAATTGGGGCGCAGATCCAGCGCCAGCCGGGCGAACACCAGCGCCAGATCCTGGGCGCCGCTCTGGCGGGCCAGCGAGGCGGTGTCGAACAGCGCCTCGGCCAGCCCGGCGCGGGGGCCGTCGACCACCCGGGGGGCCTTGGCCCCGGCGGCGAGGGCGCGGTCGCCGTCGAACAGCGAGCGGTCGGGCTGTTCGGCGTGATATTTGCGGTAGAGGGCGCGGGCGGTCTCGGTCCGGCCGGTGCGCTGATAGAACGCGCCGGCCGCCTCGATCGCCCGCAGGGTGTTCTGGCCCTCGAGCGCGGTGCGGAAATGGGCCTCGGCCTGTTCGGGCCGGTCGGCCAGATCGGCGATCAGCGCGGCATGCAGCTCGAACACCGGGGCGAAGGCCTTGACGGTGCCGCCGACCTTCAGCAGGCGCAGCGCCCCCTCGGTGTCGCCCCGGCCGGCCTCGGCCCAGGCCAGCAGCAGCGGGGCGATGAAGGCGTTGAGCCCCTTGCGCGGCAGGGCGTCGAAGCGGCGTTCGGCCTCGTCATACTGGCCGGCTTCGGCGGCGCGGGCGCCGAGCAGGATCGCCGGCAGCGGCGCCTCCTCGTCGATCCGCAACAGCCGCTCGGCCATCGGCGCCGCCTCGTCGAGACGGCCCTCGGCCAGCAGCAGGGTGAAGGCCAGCCGCTGGAGGTCGGTGTTGTCGCGGTCGGCGGCGGCGGCGATCGCCAGCAGGCGGGCGGCGGCGCGGGTGTCGCCGTGGGCTTCGGCGAACCGGCCGGCGAGATAGGCGGCCAGACCGCCGGGCTGCCCCGGCACGGCGGCGGGGGCCCCGCTGGCGGCGGCGTCGGCCGCCGGATCGGGAGGCGCGGCCGGGCCGGGGACGCAGGTGGTCAGGCCGACCCCCGCCAGGGCCAGAGCCAGGGCCAGGGCCAGCGGGGGGGGAGAGAGTCGCCGTTCTCGCATCACAGGTTTCCTCGGGGGGGAGGCGCCGGAGTGGCGGCTCCGGCCCCTGCTGAGTCGAAGATCGCAGCTTTACATGTTGGGATAATTCGGTCCACCGCCACCTTCCGGCACCACCCAGGTGATGTTCTGGGTCGGGTCCTTGATGTCGCAGGTCTTGCAATGCAGGCAGTTCTGGGCATTGACCTGGAGCCGGGGCGGGGTGCCGTCCTCGGCCCGGACGATCTCGTAGACCCCGGCCGGGCAGTAACGCTGCTCGGGGGCGTCATAGAGGGCGAGATTGACCGCGATCGGCGCCGCCGGATCGGTCAGGCGCAGATGCGAGGGCTGGTTCTCCTCGTGATTGGTGTTGGAGATGAACACGCTCGACAGCTTGTCGAAGCTGACCGTCCCGTCCGGCTTGGGATAGGCGATCGGCTGGCTGTCGGCCGCCTTGGCCAGCGTCTGGTGGTCGGGACGGCGGTGGCGCAGGGTCCACGGCGCCCGGCCGCGCAGCACCTCGTAATCGAACGCCGAATAGAGCAGGCCGCCCCACAGCCCCCAATGGAACGAGGGACGGACGTTGCGGGCGTGATACAGCTCGTCCCACAGCCAGCTCTGGCGCAGCGCCGCCGGATAGGCGGTGGCCTCGCCCCCGGCCCCGCCGCCGCCGGCCAGCAGGGCGGCGACCGCCTCGGCCGCCAGCATCCCCGATTTCATCGCGGTGTGGCTGCCCTTGATCTTCGGCACGTTGAGGAAGCCGGCGGTGTCGCCGATCAGCAGCCCGCCCGGGAAGGTCAGCTGCGGGATCGATTGCAGCCCGCCTTCCGACAAGGCGCGGGCGCCGTAGGAGATCCGCCGCCCGCCCTCGAAGGTGGCGCGGATCGCCGGATGGGTCTTGAAACGCTGCATCTCGTCGAACGGCGACAGATGCGGGTTGGTGTAATCGAGGCCGATGACGAAGCCGACCGCGACCTGATGATCCTCAAGGTGATAGAGGAAGGCGCCGCCATAGGTCTTGCTGTCCATCGGCCAGCCGACCGAATGGACGATCCGGCCGGGATGGTGGCGGGCGGGATCGACCTCCCACAGCTCCTTGATGCCGATGCCGTAGGTCTGCTCGTCGCAGTCCCGGCGCAGGCCGAACCGCTCGAACAGGGTCTTGGTCAGGCTGCCGCGACAGCCCTCGGCGAACAGGGTCTGGCGCGCCAGCAATTCGACCCCGGGGGTGAAATTGGGGCCGGGGGCGCCGTCCTTGCCGATCCCCATGTCGCCGGTGGCGACGCCGCGCACCGCGCCGGATTCGTCATACAGCACCTCGGCGGCGGCGAAGCCGGCGAACACCTCGACCCCGAGTTCCTCGGCCTGGGCCGCCAGCCAGCGGACGAAATTGCCGAGCGAGATGATGTAGTTGCCGTGATTGTTCATCGTCGGCGGGGTCGGCAGCCGATACGATCTGGTCTCGGTCAGGAACAGGAAGGTATCGTCATGGGCCGGGGTGTTGAGCGGCGCCCCCCGCTCGCGCCAGTCGGGAATCAGCTCGGCCAGGGCATGCGGCTCCAGCACCGCCCCCGACAGGATGTGGGCGCCGATTTCCGACCCTTTTTCCAGGACGCAGACGGACAGGTCCGGATCGATCTGCTTGAGGCGGATCGCCGCCGACAGGCCGGACGGCCCGCCGCCGACGATCACCACGTCGAACTCCATGGATTCACGTTCGCTCACGGCATCCCTCTTTGGATAGAACCGCGACGGGACGCCGCGGTTCGCGCTCTGACCAGGACAGCCTCTATAGCACACCGTCCGCAACCGTTTCGATCCCCGCGCGAGGCCTCACGCGGCAAGGGAGACGATGGCGCGGGGATGACAGGGTGCGAATTCGGGAGTAGAACCGAACCGGATATCCATAAGGGGACAACAGATGAAGTATGGCCGCAAGCGGGTGCTGGTGACCGGCGGGGCGGGATTCCTCGGCTCGCACCTGTGCGAGCGCCTGCTCGCCGAAGGCTGCGACGTGCTGTGCGCCGACAACCTGTTCACCGGCTCGAAGGACAACATCGCCCACCTGCTCGGCAATCCGTATTTCGAACTGGTGCGGCACGACGTCACCTTCCCGCTCTATGTCGAGGTGGACGAGATCTACAACCTCGCCTGCCCGGCCTCGCCGGTGCATTACCAGCGCGACCCGGTGCAGACCACCAAGACCAGCGTCCACGGCGCGATCAACATGCTGGGGCTGGCCAAGCGGGTCGGCGCCAAGATCTTCCAGGCCTCGACCTCCGAGGTCTATGGCGACCCCCAGGTCCATCCCCAGACCGAGGATTATCGCGGCTGCGTCAATCCGATCGGCCCGCGCGCCTGCTACGACGAGGGCAAGCGTTGCGCCGAAACCCTGTTCTTCGATTACTGGCGCCAGCACGGCCTGCGGATCAAGGTGGTGCGGATCTTCAACACCTACGGCCCGCGCATGCATCCCGACGACGGCCGGGTGGTATCGAACTTCATCGTCCAGGCGCTGGAGGGACGGCCGATCACCCTGTACGGCGATGGCAGCCAGACCCGCAGCTTCTGTTACGTCGATGACCTGATCGAGGGCTTCCTGCGGCTGATGGCCACCCCCGACGACGTCACCGGCCCGATCAACATCGGCAATCCGCGCGAGATGACGGTGCGCGAACTGGCCGAGATGGTGGTGGCGATGGTCGGCTCGGGCTCGGAGATCGTCTATCAGCCGCTGCCGGCCGACGACCCGATGCAGCGCCGCCCCGACATCACCCAGGCCAAGGCGGTGCTCGACTGGGCGCCCAAGGTGGCGCTGGAAGAGGGATTGCAGCGCACCATCGCCTATTTCCGCTCGCGCATGCAGGGGTGAGGCGGCACCGAAAACAGGGAACAGGCGGCGACAGGATGGATCACCCGAAGCGATCGCTGGCGGCCGGCGCCGCCTTGGCCCTGGCTCTGACCGTGGCGGCGGGACCGGCGGCGGCCGAGGGGCAGACCCCGCCCCCCGCCCCCCCGCCGGCGGCGGCCAAGCCGGCCCCGATCCGGTTCGAGGATTGGGGGCTGGTGTGCCGGGTGCCGCCGACCGGCGGCGAGGAACGCTGCTTCATCGAGCAGAGCCAGATGCTGAAGGACGGCGACAAGCGCGTCCTTGACGTGGTGATCGGCACTTTCGGCCCCGAGGGCGAGTTGACGATGGTGGCGACCTTCCCGCTCGGCATCAATCTGACGGTGGGCGCCGCCTTCCGCATCGACGACCAGCCGCCGCAGCCGATCCGGATCCAGCAATGCGTGCCGGTCGGCTGCCTCGGCACGATCCGGCTCGACGACGCCACCCTCGACCGCCTGCGCCACGCCCACCATCTCGCCTTCGCGGTGATGCCGTTCGGCGCCGACAAGACGGTGGCGATCACCGCCTCGCTGAAGGGATTCGGCCCGGCGCTCGACGCGCTGAAACGATAGCACGGGACAGACCGGATTAAAGGGAGCAGGGCGATGGCGGACCTCGGCGATCGGACGGCGGACGACGTCGACGCCCCCGACCCCGAGATCGAACAGGCCCGCGCCCTGGTCCATCAGGGCCGCAACGCCGAGGCGATCGAGAGCCTGCTGGCGACGGTGAAGGCCCGGCCCGGATTCGCCGGCGCCTATTCGATGCTGGGCTCGATCCTGCGGTTCGAAGGCGAGATCGACGCCGCGATCGCCGCCCACCGTCAGGCGATCGCCTGCGACCCGGCCCGGGCCGAGGCCTATAGCTGCCTGGGCGCCGCCCTGTGCGACCGGGGCGAGCTTGATGCCGCGATCGAGGCCCACCGGCAGGCGATCGCGCTGGGGGCCAACGGTGCCGGCGCCTATGCCCCGCTCGCCGCCGCGCTGCTGGCCAAGGGCGAGATCGAGCCGGCGCGGGAAATGACCGCCGCCGCGCTGGCGCGCAACCCGACCGACGCCCCGGCCCATTTCACCCTGGCCCGGCTGCGGCTGCTCGACGGCGACCTGCGCCGGGGTTGGGAAGAATATGAGTGGCGCACCCGCCCCGGGGTGATGTGGCGGACGGTCCGCGCCTTCCCCTGCCCGCCTTGGCAGGGCGAGGATCCGCTCGGCCGCACCCTCCTGCTCCATGCCGAACAGGGGCTGGGCGACACGATCCAGTTCGTCCGCTTCGCCGCCCGGCTGGAGGCGGCGGGAGCACGGCTGGTGCTGGAGGTGCAGCCGCCGCTGGCCGGACTGATCGCCCGCTCGTTCCCCTGCGCCCAGGTGCTGCGCAAGGGCGAGCCGCTGCCGCCGGTCGATTTCCACTGTCCGCTCGGCAGCCTGCCCCACCGCTTCGACATCGGCCTCGACCAGTTGCCCGGCCCGGTGCCCTATCTGGTGCCCGATCCGGCGGCGGTGGCGGAATGGCGCCGGCGGCTGGGCGGGCTCGGCGGGCTCAAGATCGGGATCGCCTGGGCCGGCAATCCGGCCTATCAGGCCGACCATGCCCGCTCCTTCGCCCCCGGCCGGGTCGCCGCCCTGATCGCGGCGCTGTCGCGCCCCGGCATCACCCTGTTCGCGCTGCAAAAGGATCCCCGCCCGGAGGATCGCGCCGCGCTGGCGGCGGCGGCCGGACAGGTGCTCGACCTGTCGGCGGTGGTGGGCGATTTCGACCATACCGGGGCGATCGCCACCGCGCTCGACCTGATCGTCTCGACCGATACCTCGCTGCCCCACCTCACCGGCGCGCTCGGCCTGCCGACCTGGCTGCTGCTGCCCCGGGTGCCGGACTGGCGCTGGCTGCTCGACCGCCCCGACACGCCGTGGTACCCCAGCCTGCGCCTGTTCCGTCAGCAACAGGCCGGCGATTGGGACGGCGTGCTGGCCGCCCTCGCCGCCGCGCTGTAACGCGGGCTGCCGCCCCGCGCGCTTCGAGAATCAGGCGGGCTGCCGCCCGCCGGCCCGCTCGGGAAGCAAAGCTCCCCGACTCCCTCATTTCTTTGATTGATGACTCAATAAACAGGAAGGGGGTCCGGGGCATCGCCCCGGCCGGGTGCGGGCGGGAGCCCGCGTGAGCGTCAGGCCCGTTCCAACGCGGCCGAGGCGCGCAAGGCGGGGCCGCGCACCGCCAGCGGGCAGATCAGATCGACGGTTTCGTCGGCGATGGTGATTTCGACCGGCAGGCGGGCGACGATGTCGCCATCGCCCTGGACCGGGGCACCGCGCGGGCCGGTGATGACGATCGAGCGGGCCGACACCACCTGGACCTCGGGCAGTTCGGGCAGCTTGCCCAGCGGCAGGGCGAGGCCGTAGCGCAGCATGCCGGTGACCCCGGCGGCGGGGAGGATGCAGACCTCCAGCCGGGGGGCTTCGAGATCGGCGTCGGGGGCGGCGACGAACGGCCCTCCATAGAACCGTCCCTTGCAGGCCACCGCCATCCGCCCCTCATAGGCGACCCCGTCGGCGCGGATGGTCAGCACCGGGAAATCGTAGCCGACCGCCTGTTTCAGCCCCTCGACCACATAGGCCAGTTTGCCGGCATGGCGCTTCAGCGCGATGTTGACCCCGGCGACGACGTGGGCGTCGAGCCCGGCCCCGGCCATCAGCAGGAAACGGCGGCGGTTGGCGAGGCCGAGATGAACCCGCCGCGCCGGGCCGAAGGCGATGGCGCGGGCGATCTGGTCGGCGTCGCGCGGGGCGAGGCCGATCTCGCAGGCCAGCACATTGGCGGTACCGAGCGGGATCACCCCCAGCGCCGGACCGCCCTCGACCAGGGCCAGTCCGTTCAGCACCTCGTTGACGGTGCCGTCGCCGCCGGCCGCCACCACCGCATCGTA
This sequence comes from Phaeospirillum tilakii, assembly GCF_042683125.1. NCBI lineage: Bacteria > Pseudomonadati > Pseudomonadota > Alphaproteobacteria > Rhodospirillales > Rhodospirillaceae > Phaeospirillum > Phaeospirillum tilakii. The sequence goes on along the minus strand of NZ_JBHUIY010000016.1, from coordinate 25,154 downwards.
ATCGGCGCGGGTGGCGCGGGCGGCGATCATTTCGGCATCGCCCCGGCAGGTGGTCTCGGCGACGGTGACGGCGCAGCCCAGCCGTTCCAGCCGCTCGACCACGCGGAGCAGGCGCCGCCGCTTGTGCCGGCCGGCGGTGGGATTGTGGACGATCAGCACCCGGCGCGGCGGGGGCGACATCGCGGGAGCTTCGGGGGGCTCGGTCATGCGTAATGCCAACATGGGGATTCGGTATACCAAACAACGCCAGCGAATCCTCAGTGAAATAATTGTGACCCTCCGCCTTCACTTTGATGAATTTTGCCCCGGGACACAGGGTTCGATATGTACAACCGACCCCACGACACACTAGAACCCCCCTGCCCCTTCTTCTCCCAGACCAACCCAGGACAGGTGGATTCATGAACGCCAACACCGAAATCAAGCGGCGTTACCGGACCATCTGGATCTCGGACATCCATCTCGGCACGCGCGGCAGCAAGGCCGAGGATCTGCTCGACTTCCTGAAAAGCTGCGAATCCGACACCCTCTATCTGGTCGGCGACATCATCGACGGCTGGCGGCTGCGCAAATCCTGGTACTGGCCGCAGAGCCACAACGACGTGGTGCAGAAACTGCTGCGCAAGGCGCGCAAGGGCACCCGCGTGGTGTTCGTCCCCGGCAACCACGACGAATTCGCCCGCGACTATCACGGCATGCTGTTCGGCGACATCCGCGTCGCCACCAGCGCGATCCACCAGACCGCCGCCGGCAAGCGGCTGCTGATCATCCACGGCGACGCCTTCGACGGGGTGGTCAAGCACGCCAAATGGCTGGCCCATCTCGGCGACGGCGCCTACACCCTGGCCCTGTCGCTCAATCACTGGCTGAACGTGGTGCGGCGCGCCCTCGGCTTCCCCTACTGGTCGCTGTCGGCCTACCTCAAGCACAAGGTCAAGAACGCGGTCCAGTACATCGCCAATTTCGAGGAGACGATGGCCGAGGAGGCCCGGCGCAGCCAGGCCGACGGGGTGGTGTGCGGCCACATCCACCACGCCCAGATCCGCCAGTTCGACGGCGTGCTGTACTGCAATGACGGCGACTGGGTCGAAAGCTGCACCGCGCTGGTCGAGAATTTCGACGGCAGCCTGGAAATCCTCCACTGGCTGCGCGAGCCGGGCCTCTATCTCCACAACGCCGCCCTGTCCGACGGTGCCGCCCGGCCGCTCGACGCCGCGCCGCCGGTGGCCGCGCCCTGACGCGATGGCCGCCCCGGCGGGGGCGCCGCCCCCTTCCCCCACCGTCCCTTTCCCCCCTCCCCCGGCCGCCGCGCCGGCCGGCCTGCCGCAAGGAGTAGGAATGCGCATTCTCGTCGTCTCGGACGCCTGGCTGCCCCAGGTCAACGGGGTGGTCCGTACCCTCGACATCCTGCGGCGCGAACTGCAACGGGACGGCCACGAGGTGGTGATGGTCACCCCCGACCGCTTCCGCACCCTGCCCTGTCCGACCTATCCCGAGATCCGTCTCGCGGTGCGGCCCGGCCGGCTGGTCGCCCGGCTGATCGAGGCGGCCCAGCCCTGCGCGATCCACATCGCCACCGAGGGGCCGCTCGGCTGGGCGGCGCGGCGCTACTGCCTGCGGCGGCGGCTGCCCTTCACCACCGCCTACCACACCAAGTTTCCCGAATACATCAAGGCCCGCTTCCGGGTGCCGCTCAAGCTCAGCTACGCGGTGATGCGGCGGTTCCACGCCGCCTCGTCGCGGGTGATGGTCGCCACCCAGGGGATCGAATCGGAACTGCTGCAACGCGGCTTCCACCGCATCGGCCGCTGGTCGCGCGGGGTCGATACCGACCTGTTCCACCCCCGCCCCGAGGCGCGGGGCGAGGCCGGGCCGTTCGCCGGACTGGCCCGGCCGATCTTCCTGTATGTCGGCCGGGTGGCGGTGGAGAAGAACGTCCAGGCCTTCCTCGACCTCGACCTGCCCGGGACCAAGGCGGTGGTCGGGGCCGGACCACAGCTCGAGGACCTGCGCCGGCGCCATCCCGGGGTGCATTTCGCCGGCGCCCGCTTCGGCGAGGATCTCGCCCGCCATTACGCCGCCGCCGATGTGTTCGTGTTCCCGAGCCGGACCGACACCTTCGGTCTGGTGCTGCTCGAGGCGCTGGCCTCGGGCCTGCCGGTGGCGGCCTATCCGGTGCCGGGGCCGCTCGACGTGATCGGATCGAGCCCGGTCGGCCGGCTCGATCAGGACCTGCGCGCCGCCGCCCTGGCCGCGCTGGAGGCCGATCCGGCGCTGTGCCGCGCCTATGCGCTGGAATTTTCGTGGGCCGCCTCGACCCGCCAGTTCATCGAGAATCTGGCGCCGTTCGAGACCACCCGCTGGCAGGAGCCGATGCCGGCCTGACCCCGCCGCCGCCCGTTCCGTCCCCTCCCCCGGAGACGGTCGGGCGCGCCGGGGCCGGGCTCAGTGCCCCGGTTTGGGTGACAGCAGATCCTTCTTGCCCGCCTTGCCCTTCCAGCTTTCGGCGTCGGCCGGCACCTCGCCCTTGCGGGTGATGTTGGGCCATTGCGGCGCGAACTGGCGGGCGATCTCGACCCACGGCGCGGCGGCGGGGTCGGAATCCGGCACGATCGCCTCGGCCGGGCATTCCGGCTCGCACACCCCGCATTCGATGCATTCATCGGGGTTGATCACCAGGAAGTTCTCCCCCTCGTAGAAGCAATCGACCGGGCAGACTTCGACGCAATCCTGATACTTGCACTTGATGCAGTTCTCGGTGACGACGTAGGCCATCGTTCCCTCCAGTTTCCCGTTCGTCCCACCGGAAACCCGCCCGGCGGGACCTCCTCGTGCCGTCGGGGAGCGATAGCACACCCCCCGGGGCCGCTCAACCCTGGCGCCCCGCCGCCGCGCGGCGACGGGGCCCGCCTCAGCGCAGCGGCGTGCGCAGCCGCACCGGCTGGCGCCGGCCGCGCCGGGCCAGCAGGTTCAGCACCTCGATCGCCAGGGCGAACGCCATCGCGAAATACAGGTAGCCCTTGGGGATCTCGTGGCCGGTGCCGTCGGCGATCAGCGCCACCCCGATCAGCAGCAGGAAGGCCAGTGCCAGCATCTTGACGGTGGGATGGCGCTCGACCAGCCGCGACAGCGGCCCGGCCAGCACCACCATCGCCAGCGTCGCCAGCAGCACCGCCGCCACCATCACCTCGAGATGGCTGGCCATCCCCACCGCGGTGATCACCGAATCGAGCGAGAAGACGATGTCGAGCAGGGCGATCTGGGTGATCACCGCCGCCAGCCCGGCGGTGGCCGCCGCCGCCGGGGCCTGGGGCGCGGCGCGGTCGATCTCGTCGTCCTCGCCCTCCAGGCTGCCGTGGATCTCGTGGGTGGCCTTGGCCACCAGGAACACGCCCCCGCCGATCATGATGATGTCGCGCCAGCTGACCGGATGGTCCCACACCGTCATCACCGGGGCGACCAGCCCGGCCACCCAGCTGAGGGTGGCGAGCAGGGCGAGCCGGGTCACCACCGCGAAGGCCAGCCCGAGCCGGCGGCCGAGCGGCCGCAAATGCTCCGGCAGCCGGTTGGAGACGATCGCCAGATAGACCAGATTGTCGATCCCGAGCACCAGCTCGAGCAGGGTCAGGGTGGCAAGGCTCATCCAGGTTTCCGGGTTGGTCAGCCACATCATCGCACGGGATCCTCTCGGCGGGACTCGGGTCGGCTGCGAGTGTAGGCGAAAAAGGCCGCGGATCCACCCGCGGATGAGTCCGGATAAACCCGGAGGCGGCCTTATCCGTTTGCTCCGGCGGGTATCGGTTGCTTGCCAGGCCGCCCCTGGCTACCATCAGCCGGTCGCACGGACGGAGCCATCGCGGGGCGAAAACGGGAGACCAACAGGGTGACGGGCAGCTTCACGGCGGGAGGACAAAGCGAGGAGCGCGGGCCGGCGCCCGCCGCCCCGCCGTCCGATGGCTTCTTCGCCTGTCTGCCCGGCTTCGCCTTCCTCCGCCGCCAGTCGCCCGAGGGGGCGATCGACTATCCCTGGTTCAGCGACGGGGTCGAGACGGTGCTCGGCTTCGCCCCCCGGGCGATGGGGGTCAATGCCCGCGGCTGCCTGCATGTGATCCACTGGGCCGACCGCGAGGCCCATCTCGACGAGGTGCGGCGCTCGGCGGCGACGCTGACCCGCTGCCAGGACGAGTTCCGCGCCATCACCGCCGGGGGCGAGGTGCGCTGGCTGCGCGGCACCTCGCTGCCGCGCCGCGAGCCCGACGGCAGCGTGGTGTGGAGCGGGGTGGTGATCGACGCCACCCACGAGCGCCGGGCCGAGCTGCGGCTCGACATGCTGATGGACCATGCCGAGGATTCGATCCTGATCCTCGACGCCCAGGGCCGGATCGATTCCGCCAACGCCGCCGCCCGCCGCCTGTTCGGCTATCCGGCCGAGGCACTGCTGGGCCGGCCGCTGACGATGCTGCTGGCCCCGGCCCACCGCCATCCCGAACTGCTCGATTCCGCCGGCCTGTCCAATGTCAGCATCGTCGGCGGCGGCCCGCGCGACCTGACCGGGCTGCGCCGCGACGGCACCACCTTCGCCCTCGAACTGTCGACCAGCGAGGTGCGGCTCGACGGCCAGCGCCTGTTCGTCGGCATCGGCCGCGACGTCACCCGCCGCCGCCAGACCGAGGCCGCCCTGCGCGAGACCGAGCAGCGGCTGCGCGCCATCGCCGCCAACATGCCGGGGATGGTGTTCCAGCGGGTGCTGTGGCCGGACGGGCGGGTCGAGTTCTCCTATGTCAGCGAGGGCTGCCGCAGCGTGCTCGGGCTCGAACCGGCCGAACTGGTGGGGGAATCCGGCCGCTTCTTCGCCCTGATGCAGGACGAGGAGCGGCTCGCCTTCCTCGCCGGGCTGGCCCGCGCCTCGCGGCTGATGGAGCCGTTCGACGAGGAAGTGTCGGTGCCGGGGCCCGACCGCCGCCGCCGCTGGCTGCGCGGCAGTTCGCGCCCGACCCGGCGCGAGGACGGCGCGGTGGTGTGGGACGGGGTGATGCTCGACGTCACCGACCGCAAGCTGGCCGAACAGCGTCTGTCGTTCCTCGCCTATCACGACCCGATGACCCGGCTGCCCAACCGCGCCGCCTTCCTCAAGCGGTTCGAGACCGCGCGCGACGAGGCCCGCCGCCAATCCTCGCTGCTGGCGGTGGTCAGCCTCGGCCTCGACCGGCTCGGCGTGATCAACGCCACCATGGGCCACGTCATCGGCGATCAGGTGCTGATGGGGGTGGCCGATCTGGTCCGCGCCGCGATCAATGCCAACGACATGATGGCCCGGGTGTCGGGCGACCATTTCCTGCTGCTGCTGACCGGCTACGACAACCGCCGCACCCTGGAGGAGGCGCTCGACCGCCTCCATGCCCGCGCCCAGACCACGGTGTCGGTCGGCGACCAGGATTTCGACGTCTCGGCGGCGGTGGGGGTGGCGCTGTTCCCGCGCGACGGCGAGGACGCCGAGACCCTGATCCGCAACGCCGACGCCGCGTTGCAGCGCGCCAAGGCCCAGGGCACCGCCAGCTTCCAGATGTTCACCAAGGAGCTGAGCACCCGCGCCCGCAAGACCCTGTCGATGCAGAACCGGCTGCGCCGCGCCGTCGATCACGGCGAATTGTCGGCCCATTACCAGCCGCAGGTCGATCTGATCGACGGCACGGTGGTGGGGATGGAGGCGCTGGTGCGCTGGTCGAGCCCCGAACTCGGCCCGGTCTCCCCCGCCGACTTCATCCCGGTGGCCGAGGAATCCGGCCTGATCGACGCGATCTGCGAATTCATGCTGACCACCAGCACCCGCCAGGCCCGGGCGTGGCAGCAGGAGGGGCTGGCGGCGGTGCCGGTGGCGGTCAACGTCTCCGGCCGCCAGTTCCAGTATGCCCGCCGCCTGATCGCCGCCTGCGAGAAGGCGCTGGCCGAATCCGGGCTCGACAGCCGCTGGCTGGAGCTGGAACTGACCGAAAGCTCGGCGATGCGCGACGCCGACAACGCCATCGCCGTGGTCCAGCGCCTCAAGGATATGGGAATCGGCTGCGCCATCGACGATTTCGGCACCGGCTATTCCTCGCTGTCGGTGCTGAAGCGGTTCCCGATCCAGAAGCTGAAGATCGACCGCTCGTTCGTGATGGACGTCACCACCGATCCCAACGACGCCGCCATCGTCGATGCGATCATCGCGATGGCCAAGGCGCTGAAGCTGAAGGTGGTGGCGGAAGGGGTCGAGCGGCAGGAACATCTCGATTTCCTGCGCGGGCTCGGCTGCGACCAGATCCAGGGCTACATCTTCAGCCGCCCGCTGCCGGCCGCGTCGATGCGCGATCTGCTGGCGCGCGGCTGCCGGCTGTCCACCACCGATCCGATCATCGGGTAAATCCCCCTTGACCATAGGAGGTAGGTTCTCCGCCGGATTTTGACCGGAAGAGCAATCACCGCCCCGGCCCCGACCTGCTAGACTTGCGCCGCCCGGTCAGCCCCCCCATCGTCCCCTCGCCGCGGACCGGGCAGGGAGGTCCGACGATGATCTCGCCGCAATGGGTCGAAGGCCTCAGCGTCGGCGTGCCGCGCATGGACCGGCAGCACCGCCGGATGGTCGAGCTGGTCAATCAGGTGATCGCCGCCCTCGAACAGGGCGACGACGGGGCCGCCGACCATGCCCTCGCCGCCCTCACCGCCCATGCCCGCCACCATTTCGCCGCCGAGGAGGCGCTGATCGCCGCCTGTGGCGTCCCCGCCGCCGAATGCGACGCCCACCGCGCCGAACACCGCCTGCTGCTCGGCGAGGTCGAGGCGCTGCGGCGGCTCGACGGCGACTGGCCCGATCGCGAGAACGCCATCGCCCTGCTGTCGAAATGGGCGATGCGCCACATCATCGAACACGACCTCGCCTACCGGCCCTACGCCATCGGCCATCCCGCCGCCGAGGAAACGTGACGTGGGCGCTGCCCACACCCGCCAAGGGCCGTAATACCAAGCTGCGGTGAGTGAAACTCATCGCAGTTTGGTTAGGCCCAAAGGGCCGCGCGCCTCGTGGCGCGAAAGCCAAGGGGCGCCGGGGCGCCCCGCCCGGCGCTTGAGGGAGCGGGGATCGGTTCCGATCACCGCGGCTTGGGATAAAGCCCTTGGATCCCTTTCCTGGTCCGGCGCGCTCAACCGCCGGCGGCGAGGATCCGCGGCACCGAATTGTGGCGCAGGCGGAAGGCGTCGGGCATCCCCGAGCCGAGCAGCGGGCGCAGATACATCCGGAAGGCGTCGGTGACGTCGGTGCCGGACGGCGCGATGAAATGATCCTCCATCACCCGGGTCTTGCCCGCCACCGCCGTCAGCGGCATCAGGGCGTAATCGACCGAATAGAAGCCGGTGCGCTGGATCGTCACCGAGCCGTCGCTGTCGCCCCACATGCCGTATTGCACCGCCTTTTCGCCGACCTCGCGCGCCTCGCGCTGATCGACGTCGGAGACGCAGCCGATGAACGAGCGCTGGAGATAGCCGAAGGTGTCGCCGCGCACCCGTTTGATGCCGAGCTTCTCCTTGATCTCGTGACAGAGCAGGTCGGCCAGCGCGCCGGTGCCGGACAGCTGGACGTTGCCGTGCTGGTCGTGTTCGACCGTCTTGGCCAGCTTGGTGATGATCGGGGCGCCGTTCTCGTCATGGATCCCCTCCGACACCGCCACCACGCAGCGGCCATGGCGGTCATAGGTGGCGCGGACGTCGGCGAGGAAGCTGTCGACCGAGAAGGTCCGCTCCGGGATGTAGATCAGGTGGGGGCCGTCGTCGGGAAACTTCTTGCCCAGCGCCGAGGCGGCGGTGAGGAAGCCGGCATGGCGGCCCATCACCACCGCGACATAGACCCCCTTGAGCGCGGTGTTGTCGAGATTGACCCCCATGAAGGCCTGGGCGACGAAGCGCGCCGCCGAGGGAAAGCCCGGGGTGTGGTCGTTGTGGACCAGATCGTTGTCGATCGTCTTCGGGATGTGGATACAGCGCAGCGGATAGCCGGCGGCCTGGGCCTGCTCGCTGACGATCCGCACCGTGTCGGAGGAATCGTTGCCGCCGATATAGAAGAAGTAGGCGATGCCGTGCGCCCGCAGCACCTTGAAGATTTCCTGGCAATATTTAAGGTCGGGTTTGTCGCGGGTCGAACCCAGCGCCGAGGACGGGGTCTGCGCCACCATTTCGAGGTTGTGGCTGGTCTCCTGGGTCAGGTCGAGGAAATCCTCGTCGACGATCCCGCGCACGCCGTGATGGGCGCCGTAGACCAGTTCGACATTGCGGAACTTGCGCGATTCCAGCACCGCGCCGACCATCGACTGGTTGATCACCGCGGTCGGGCCGCCGCCCTGCGCCACCAGCACCTTGCCTTGCAGCATTCCGTTCCCCTCCCCTGACAGAGCCGCCGCCTCCCCCCGGGGGGCCCGGCCCAAACCAAGGTCCAGCCTACCCCCGCCCGCCGCCGCCCGCCACACCCCTCTGGACCGGCGCCCCGCCCTTCCCCACATCCCGGACAGAGCCCCCCGGCCGCCCAGGAGCCCCCGCGATGTCCGTCCCCGCCGCCACGCCGGTCCCGTCCCCCTGCGTTTCCCGTTGCCGGATCGACCCGCGCCTGGGCTATTGTATCGGCTGCGGCCGGAACCGCGACGAGATCGCCGCCTGGCTGGGCGCCGACGCGGCAACGCGGCAGGCGATCGCCCAGCGGGCGGCGGGGCGGCTGGCGGCGGGGCCGGGGACGGACTCGTGATGCGCGATAAAGGCGTTGACTCCGTCGTCGGCCTCGCTATAGTGCGGCCCTCTCGCGCGGGGTGGTTCGTCCGGCGCGGCGTCATTCCTTATGCTCAGGTAGAATCGACATGTTCGCAGTCATCCAGACCGGCGGGAAGCAGTACAAGGTGGCCAAGGACGACGTGATCCGCGTCGAGAAGCTGGCTGGGGAGGCCGGTGGCCAGGTCGTGCTCGACCAGGTGCTGATGGTCGGCGAAAAGATCGGCGCGCCCCTGGTGGCCGGCGCCTCGGTGACCGCCACCGTGGTGGCGCAGGCCCGCGGCGAGAAGGTCATCATCTTCAAGAAGCGCCGTCGCCAGAACTCGCGCCGCAAGAACGGACACCGCCAGGATCTCACCATCCTGCGCATCACCGACATCACGGCCGGCTGAGCGTTCCGGTCAGCCACAGGAGTTTGAACCATGGCTCATAAAAAAGCGGGCGGTTCCTCGCGTAACGGCCGCGATTCCCATTCCCAGCGCCTCGGCGTCAAGAAGTTCGGCGGCGAGCTGGTGATTCCGGGCAACATCATCGTCCGGCAGCGCGGCACCGTGTACTATCCCGGCACCAACGTCGGGATGGGCAAGGACCACACCCTGTTCGCCACCGCGCCGGGCAAGGTCGCCTTCGTCCACAAGGCGCAGGGCCGCACCTTCGTCGTGGTCGAGCCGCTGCCGGAGGCCGCCGAATAGGCGCCGTTCCCGCAAACGCTTAGGTCAGTCTTGCCAGGGGGGGAACGGGACACCGTTCCCCCCTTTTGGTTTCCGCCCCGCCCCTTCGTGCCCCGCCCTCCCTTGCCCAGGACACCCCGCGATGAAGTTCCTCGATCAGGCCAAGATCTTCGTCAAGAGCGGCGACGGCGGCGCCGGCTGCTGTAGTTTCCGCCGTGAGAAATACATCGAGTTCGGCGGACCCGACGGCGGCGACGGCGGCCGGGGCGGCGACGTCATCCTCGAATGCGTCGCCAACCTCAACACCCTGATCGATTACCGCTACCAGCAGCATTTCAAGGCCCAGCGCGGCCATCACGGCCAGGGCCGCAACAAGACCGGGGCCAAGGGCGACGACGTGGTGCTGAAGGTGCCGGTCGGCACCCAGGTGCTCGACGCCGAGCGCGACACCGTGCTGGCCGACCTGACCCAGGCCGGGCAGACGATCGTGCTGCTGCGCGGCGGCGACGGCGGCTTCGGCAACCTGCATTACAAGACCTCGACCAACCAGGCCCCCCGCCGCGCCGATGACGGCTGGCCGGGCGAGGAACGCTGGATCTGGCTCAAGCTGAAGCTGATCGCCGATGCCGGGCTGGTCGGGCTGCCCAACGCCGGCAAATCGACCTTCCTCGCCGCCGTCACCCGGGCCCGGCCGAAGATCGCCGATTATCCCTTCACCACGCTGCATCCCAACCTCGGGGTGGTGACGCTGGGCGACGAGGAATTCATCATCGCCGACATCCCCGGCCTGATCGAGGGCGCCCATCAGGGCGCCGGGATCGGCGACCGCTTCCTCGGCCATATCGAACGCTGCCGGGTGCTGCTGCATCTGATCGACGGCACCGCCGAGGACGTCGCCGAATCCTACCGGGTGGTGCGGGGCGAGCTGGCCGCCTATGGCGGCGGGCTGGCCGACAAACCCGAGGTGGTGGCGCTCAACAAGTGCGATTCGCTGCTGCCCGAGGAAATCGAGGCCAAGCTGGCCGCCCTGGCCGAGGCCAGCGGCGGCCCGGTGCTGCCGCTGTCGGGGGTGTCGGGCATCGGCCTGCGCCCGGTGCTGGGCGCCCTGTTCGGCCACATCCACGCAGCCCGCGCCGAGGATCCCGGCATTCTCGCCGCCACCGGCACCGTCGGCACCGCCAAGCGGCTGCCGGCCGATTACCGCCAGGGCGGCGCCGACGAGGACGAAGGCGGCCATTACGGCCCCAACGGCGAATGGGTCTGGGACGACGAGGACGAGGACGGGGACGAGGAGGACGACTCGGCCGAGGTGACGAGCTTCGCCGAGACGGACGCCCCCGACGGCGAAGAGGACCTCGACGAGGAGGATGACCTCGACGCGGAAGAAGATGGGGACGAAGGCGAGGACGGGGACGATGACGCTGAGCGGTCCGATCGTTGAGGCGAAACGGCTGATCCTCAAGATCGGCTCCAGCCTGCTGGTCGATGAAGCCACCGGGCTGGTGCGGCGCAAATGGCTGGATTCGGTCTGCGCCGACATCGCCGCCTGCCGCCAGCGCGGCCAGGAGGTGATCGTGGTGTCGTCCGGCGCGGTGGCGGTCGGCCGGCGCAAGCTCGGCCTGACCCCGCCGCTGCGGCTGGAGGAGAAGCAGGCCGCCGCCGCCACCGGCCAGATCCATCTCGCCCACGATTACCAGGATTCGCTCGCGCGCTTCGGCCTGACCGTGGCCCAGGTGCTGCTGACCCTCTATGATTCCGACCACCGTCGGCGTTACCTCAACGCCCGGGCGACGCTCGAAACCCTGCTGCGGCTGGGCACGGTGCCGGTGATCAACGAGAACGACACGGTGGCCACCGCCGAGATCCGCTTCGGCGACAATGACCGCCTCGCGGCGCGGGTGGCGCAGATGGTTTCGGCCGACGCGCTGGTGCTGTTCTCCGACATCGACGGGCTCTACACCGCCGACCCGCGCAAGGATCCCGACGCCCGCTTCATCCCCGAGGTGCGCGAGCTGACCCCGGAGATCGAGGCGATGGCCGGCGATCCCGGCTCGGCCTACGGCTCGGGCGGGATGGTGACCAAGCTGGCGGCGGCCAAGATCTGCCTGTCGGCCGGCTGCCGGATGGCGATCGCGCGCGGTCAGGCGATGAACCCGTTGGCGGCGGTGGCCGGCGGCGGGCGCTGCACCTGGTTCCTGCCCGAGGGCAGCCCGCGCACCGCCCGCAAGCAATGGATCTACGGGGCGATGAGCCCGGCCGGGGCGGTGGTGCTCGATGCCGGCGCGGTGCGGGCGCTCCGGCGCGGCGGCTCGCTGCTGCCGGCCGGGGTCACCGGGGTCGAGGGCGAGTTCGACCGGGGCGATTGCGTGCTGGTCAAGGACGCGGCGGGACGGGTGCTGGGGCGCGGCCTGTCGGCCTATGCCGCCGACGACGCCCGCCGCATCGCCGGCCGGCAATCGGCCGACATCGAGGCGATCCTCGGCTTTCACGGCCGGGACGAACTGATTCATCGCGACGATCTGGTGGTGGAGGGATAAGGCATGTCGGAAAACATCGAGGAGATGATGCGCGATCTCGGCCGGCGCGCCCGCGCCGCCGCCGCCCGGCTGGCCCAGAGCCCGGCCGCCGCGCGCAACCGCGCCCTGACCGAGGCCGCCGCCGCGATCCGCGCCGACGCCGCGACCCTGGCCGAGGCCAACCGCCAGGACGTCGCCGCCGCCACCGCCAAGGGCCTCACCCCGGCGCTGATCGACCGGCTGACCCTGACCCCGGCCCGGATCGAGGCGATGGCCGCCGGGCTGGAAACCATCGCCGCCTTGCCCGACCCGCTCGGCCGGGTGCTGGCCGACTGGACCCGCCCCAACGGCCTGCGCATCAGCCGGGTGGCGGTGCCGCTCGGGGTGATCGGGATCATCTATGAGAGCCGGCCCAACGTCACCGCCGACGCCGCCGCCCTCTGTCTCAAATCGGGCAACGCCTGCATCCTGCGCGGCGGCTCGGAGGCCTATCACTCGGCCCGCGCCATCATGGCGGCGCTGGCCCGGGGGATCGCCGCCGCCGGCCTGCCGGCCGACGCGGTGGCGATGGTCCCCACCGCCGACCGTGCCGCGGTCGGGGCGATGCTGCGCCTGTCCGAATTCATCGACGTGATCGTGCCGCGCGGCGGCAAGTCGCTGGTGGCCCGGGTGGTCGAGGAAAGCCGGATCCCGCTGTTCCAGCATCTGGAGGGGATCTGCCACACCTATGTCGATGGCGGCGCCGACCTCGCCATGGCCCGCGACATCGTGCTCAACGCCAAGATGCGGCGGACCGGGGTCTGCGGCGCCACCGAGACCCTGCTGGTCGATCGCGCCTGCGCCGCCACCCACCTCGCCCCGCTGGTGACGGCGCTGCTCGAGGCCGGCTGCGCGGTGCGCGGCGATGCCGCCACCCAGGCGGTCGATCCCCGCGTCGCCCCGGCCAGCGAGGAGGACTGGCGCACCGAATATCTCGACGCGGTGATCGCGGTCAAACTGGTGGACGGGGTGACGGCGGCGGTCGAGCACATCAACCGCTACGGCTCGCACCACACCGAGGCGATCATCACCCACGACGCCGCCGCCGCCGAAACCTTCCTCGCCGGCTGCGATTCGGCGATCGTGCTGTGGAACGCCTCGACCCAGTTCGCCGATGGCGGCGAGTTCGGGATGGGGGCGGAAATCGGCATCTCGACCGGCAAGATGCATGCCCGCGGCCCGGTCGGGGTCGAGCAGCTCTGCACCTTCAAATACGTGGTGCGCGGCGCCGGCCAGACCCGCCCGGGCTGAGGCGGAGGCCGGCCGGGAAGGGGCCGGATTGTTTTTGTCGCCGGGACTGCCTGACATCGGCGTCCCGGCCGTACAAAGCAAAACGATGGATCGCCGGGGCTGGTGGGATCAGCCTGGGCGGTCGGTTCGCTCCGCCCCTACGGGAGACCCCTTCGATGTCCACGATCTCCTCGGCGTTGGTCAACTCGGTGTCCGGGCTGAAGGCCGAAAGCCAGTCGCTCGCGACCGTCGCCAACAATCTGGCCAACAGTTCGACCTCCGGCTACAAGTCCAACCGCACCCGGTTCGCCGATCTGGTCACCGCCGCGGCCGGCGGGGGCACCAACGGGGCGGGGGTCACCGCCAACACCCGGCAGAACGTCACCCTGCAGGGGAACGTCGCGGATTCGTCCAACGACACCGACCTCGCCATCAGCGGAAGGGGCTTCTTCTGCCTGGTCAAGACCGATGCCGGCACCGGCGCGGTCGCCTCGACCGAGTACTTCTACAGCCGCGACGGCGAGTTCTCGCTCAACGACAGGGGCTTCCTGACCCTCGGCAACGATTATTACCTCGAGGGCTACGCCGCCACCTACGATCCCGTCACCGGGACCACCACCCTCAGCACCACCCCCAGCGCGCTCGGGGTCGATCCCACCGGCTATGCGTGGAAAGCCACCTCCTCGCTCAAGCTCAACGCCAACCTGCCGGAATCGCTGTCGGTGGCGGCGCTGGGCGGCAATGTCAGCTCGGTCAGCGCCACCGTCGAGATCTACAACGCCTCCGGGGCGAGTGAGATGGTCACGCTGACCTTCACCCCCGACAGCGTGATGTCGGACGAATGGACGATGGCGCTGTCCTCGTCCGATCCGTCGCTGACCTTCAGCCCGGGCAGCCACACGGTGACCTTCGGCTCGGGCGGCGGGATCAGCGCGATCGACGGCGTCAGCGGCAGTTCCCTGTCCACCGCCATCGGCGGCGGTGCGGGATCGCAGACGGTGTCGTTCGACTTCTCCGACCTGACCCAGTACGACCGGGGCAGCAACGACATCAAGGTGTCCAGCACCGACCAGAACGGCTACATCAAGAGCAAGTATTCCAAGATGTCGGTCGCTTCGGACGGCACCGTCTCCGCCACCTATGGCAGCGGCCTGTCGGTCACCGTCGGCCAGATCGCCCTGGCCAATTTCGCCAATGCCAACGGGCTGACGGTGCGGAGCGGCAACGTCTACCAGACCGGTCTGAGTTCGGGCGAGGCGATGATCGGCAAACCGGGCCAGAACGGCACCGGCACGCTCGCTTCCCAGGCGCTGGAGGGCTCGACCACCGACACCGGCACCGAATTCTCGCGGATGATCGTGTCGCAGCAGGCCTATTCGGCCGCCTCGCAGGTGGTCGCCACCTGCAAGGAAATGTACGGCACCCTGGCCAACATCAAGAGCTGACCGGGCCACGCCCGGACGGGGAGCGGCCCGCGCCCCTCCCCGCCGGCGCGGGACCTCAGCGGTTGCGGAAGGTCGGGCTGCGCTTCTCGATGAAGGCGGCCATGCCTTCCTTCTGGTCCTCGGTGGCGAAGGTGGCATGGAACAGCCGGCGTTCGAACCGGATTCCCTGCGACAGCGAGGTCTCGAACGCGGCGTTGACCGCCTCCTTGGCCATCAGCACCACCGGCCGGCTGAGGCCGGCGATCTTCTCGGCCACCTTGACCGCCTCTTCGACCAGCTCGGCCAGCGGCACCACCCGGCTGACCAGCCCGGCGCGCTCGGCCTCGGCGGCGTCGATCATCCGCCCGGTCAACACCATCTCCATCGCCTTGGCCTTGCCGACGGCGCGGGTCAGGCGCTGGGTGCCGCCGGCGCCGGGAATGATGCCGAGGGTGATTTCCGGCTGGCCGAACTTGGCATTGTCGGCGGCGAGGATGAAATCGCACATCATCGCCACCTCGCAGCCGCCGCCGAGGGCGAAGCCGGCCACCGCCGCGATCACCGGCTTGCGGCAGGTGGTGATCCGTTCCCAGCCATCGGTGATGAAGTCGGCCAGATAGGCGTCCATGAAGCTCTTGCCGGCCATCTCCTTGATGTCGGCCCCGGCGGCGAAGGCCTTTTCCGAGCCGGTCAGGACGATCGCGCCGATCTCGTCATCGGCCTCGAAGGCGTCGAGCGCCTGACCGAGTTCGGCCACCAGCTGGGCACAGAGCGCGTTGAGCGCCTTCGGGCGGTTGAGGGTGATCAGGCCGACGTGGCGGCGGGTCTCGACGATGATGGTTTCATAGGCCATGACGGGGTCGCTCCTCCCTGCGGACGGGTCATTCCGGCGAGATCGAGAACCGCACCATCACCCCGTCGCGCTCGGCGGCGGGGGCCAGACGCAGCACCTCGGCCTCGCGGCGGTAAAGGGTGTCGCTCTCTCGGCTCCATCCCAATTGCGGCAAGGTGTCGGCATAGAAACGCAGCAGCGCGGCGGGGCTGAGCCGGCCGTGGGCATAGGCCTCGACGATCCGGCCATTGGGCGAATCGAAGGCGACGCCGGCCCCGGCGATTTCGGCCAGCCCCGGCGCCAGCGGCAGATCCTCGTAGGCGCTGAGGAATCCCTCGGCTCGAGCCGGCGCGGCGAAAGCGGCGGCGCAGACGGCGAGAGCCAGAACGAACGGGCGAACAACGGCCATGTGCATCCTCATACCATCACCTTTGCCGCCATGCACAATGGAAAGTGGACCGGCCGCCCTGAACCTCGCGTTCGATGCCCGGGCAGGCGGGCGGGCCGGGGCAGTCGGGACAGCGTTCCCCCGCGCGACCATAGACCCGGAAGGCATGCTGGAAATAGCCCAGCGTGCCATCGGGCTGGAGATGGTCGCGCAGGGTGGAGCCGCCGGCGGCGATCGCCTCGCCCAGCACCGCCTTGATCGCCGCCGCCAGCTTGGCGCATTCGGCGGCGTCGAGGCTGCCGGCGGCGCGGAACGGCGAGATCCCGGCGCGGAACAGGCTTTCGCAGACATAGATGTTGCCGAGCCCGGCCACCAGTTTCTGGTCGAGCAGGGCCAGCTTGATCGCGGTGGCCTTCCCGGCCAGCGCCTCGGCCAGCGCGGCGGCGTCGAACCCCTCCTCCAGCGGCTCGGGACCGAGATCGGCCAGCAGGGGATGGCGCGCCAGATCCGCCGCCTCGGCGAGGTCGAGCAGCCCGAAGCGGCGGGGATCGACCATCGTCACCAGGGTGCCGTCATCGGTGGTGAAGGCGACGTGATCATGCGGGCCGGGCGGGGTGTTGCGGCGGGGCGAGATCACCATCCGCCCCGACATGCCGAGATGGCCGAGCAGCACCAGCCCGGACTCGAAATACGCCAGCAGATATTTGGCGCGGCGGCCGACACGGAGGAAACGCTGCCCGGTCAGGCGGGCGGCGAAATCGGCGGGGAACGGGCGGCGCAATCCGGCGCGGCGGGTCACCACCTCGGTCAGGGTGCGGCCGGGCCACACCCGCGACAGACCACGGGCAACGGTTTCGACTTCCGGCAGTTCCGGCATCGGCGGGCTCCATCAGGCACGGGCGTCCGGTTTACCCGATCCCCGGCGAAAATCCAGCCATGCCGTGCCGCGCGTCGCCCCGGCCCGGGTCCCCAGGGGGGCCGGGCCGGGGGTCCGGGATCAGTCTTCCTTGAATTCCTCGTGACAGCCCTTGCACAGCTTGCCGGTGGCGGCGGCCTGGGTCTTCAGCGCATCGGGACCGGCCTTGGCGGCGACGACCAGCTTGTCGGCCTCGGCGGCGAAGGTCTTCCAGTCATCGTGGAAGGCGGCGGCCTTGGCCCCGAACGCCTCGGCCTTGGTTTCGGCCTTGGGCAGGTTCTCGGTGCCCTTGGCCCAGCCGATCGGGGCCAGCTTGGCGATCGCGGCAACGTTCTCGGCGCGGGCGACCGCGTCGGCCGGGGCATCGGCCTTGCCGGCGGCGAAGGCACCGATCGGCATCCACTGCGTCTTGAGGGCCAGCATCAGGCCCTGGCGCAGGGTCAGCGCCTCCTCGGGCTTCAATTGCTGGGCAACCGCCGGCATGGCGAGGGCCAGGCCGAGGCCGGCAATGGCGGCCAGGGCGGCCGGCTTGACGATGAAACGCATGAGAGTCTTCTCCCGATGAGAGTGGGACGGTGCCGCGACACTATGGCCGAGACAAGGGCCGGGATCCCAGGAACAAAGTGTTTCCATGGCGCCGATCCCGCCCGAATCCCCCCCGAGAGGGGGGGATCCGGCTTGCGTTCGCCGCGGCGGATGCTTATCGTCGGCCCCGGTCGGGGCGGCGCCGCGCGCGGGACCGCGCGCGTCCCGGCAAATGCGAGAATTGCCCAAAGACCGGGAGGACGTCGATGAAAAAAATCAAGGTCGCCAATCCGATCGTCGAATTGGACGGCGACGAGATGACGCGGATCATCTGGCAGTTCATCAAGGAAAAGTTGATCCTGCCCTATCTTGAGATCGACCTCAAGTATTACGACCTGGGGGTCGAGCATCGCGACGCCACCGACGACAAGGTGACGGTCGAAGCGGCCGAGGCGATCAAGAAATACGGCGTCGGCGTCAAGTGCGCGACCATCACCCCCGACGAGGCCCGGGTCAAGGAATTCAACCTCAAGAAGATGTGGAAGTCGCCCAACGGCACCATCCGCAACATTCTTGACGGCACGGTGTTCCGCGAGCCGATCATCTGCAAGAACGTGCCGCGTCTGGTGCCGGGCTGGACCAAGCCGATCGTGATCGGCCGTCACGCCTTCGGCGACCAGTACCGCGCCACCGATTTCAAGGTGCCCGGCCCCGGCAAGCTGACGATCAAGTTCGAGGGCGCCGACGGCCAGACCATCGAGCACGAGGTGTTCAGCTTCCCCGGCGCCGGCATCGCGATGGGGATGTACAACCTCGACGAATCGATTCGCGGTTTCGCCCGGGCCTGCTTCAATTACGGCCTCGCCAAGAAGTGGCCGGTCTACCTCTCGACCAAGAACACGATCCTCAAGGCCTATGACGGCCGCTTCAAGGACCTGTTCCAGGAGGTGTTCGATGCCGAGTTCAAGGCCGAATTCGACCGGCTCGGCATCACCTACGAGCACCGCCTGATCGACGACATGGTCGCCTGCGCCCTCAAATGGTCGGGCGAGTTCGTCTGGGCCTGCAAGAACTATGACGGCGACGTCCAGTCCGACACCGTGGCCCAGGGCTTCGGCTCGCTCGGCCTGATGACCTCGGTGCTGCTGTCGCCCGACGGCAAGACGGTCGAGGCCGAGGCGGCGCACGGCACCGTCACCCGCCATTACCGCGAGCACCAGAAGGGCAAGGCGACCTCGACCAACCCGATCGCCTCGATCTTCGCCTGGACCCGGGGCCTGACCTACCGCGCCCGCTTCGACAACACCCCCGAGGTGGCCCGCTTCGCCGAGGCGCTGGAACAGGTCTGCATCGAGACGGTCGAGGCCGGCTTCATGACCAAGGACCTCGCCATCCTGATCGGCCCGGACCAGCCCTGGCTGACCACCACCCAGTTCCTCGACAAGCTCGACGAGGGATTGCAGGCCAAGATGGCGTCGCTCTGACCGGATCCGGTTGCCGACGACACGGCCCGCCCTTCGGGGCGGGCCTTTTTTTATCGATGAAAACAAAGGGGGTCCGGGGCATCGCCCCGGCGGGTCGCGGGCAGAGCCCGCGCAACGGACACGGACGAAAAAAGGCGCGGCCCCCGCGAAGGAGCCGCGCCCTTTCATTCAGTCCCCGAAGGAAGCGGATCAGCCCTCGACGGGCTTGTCACGCTCCTTGCGGCGCTCGGCCTTTTCGGCCTCGATCTGGGCCGAGAGGTCCTCGCCGGTGGCCTGATCGACCTGCTTCATCGACAGCTTGACCTTGCCGCGATCGTCGAAGCCCAGCACCTTGACCTTGACGCTGTCGCCCTGCTTGACCACGTCGGCGACCTTGGCGACGCGCTCGCGGGCCAGTTCGGAGATGTGGACCAGACCGTCACGCGAGCCGAGGAAGTTCACGAAGGCGCCGAAATCGACCACCTTGACCACCTTGCCGGTGTAGATCACGCCGAGTTCCGGCTCGGCGACGATGCCACGGATCCAGTCGATCGCGCGCTGGGCGGCGTCGGCATCGACCGAGGCGACCTTGATGGTGCCGTCGTCCTCGATGTCGATCTTGGCCCCGGTCTGCTCGCAGATCTCGCGGATCACCTTGCCGCCGGTGCCGATCACGTCGCGGATCTTTTCCTTCGGGATGTTGAAGGTGGTGATGCGCGGGGCGTTGCCGGAGACGGACTCGCGGGCGGCGTCGATCCCCTTGGCCATCTCGCCCAGGATGTGGATGCGGCCGGCCTTGGCCTGCTCCAGCGCGATCTTCATGATCTCGCTGGTGATCGAGGTGATCTTGATGTCCATCTGGAGGGCGGTGACGCCGTCCTCGGTGCCGGCCACCTTGAAGTCCATGTCGCCGAGATGGTCCTCATCGCCCAGGATGTCGGACAGCACCGCGAAACGCTCGCCTTCCTTGATCAGGCCCATGGCGATGCCGGCCACCGGCTTGGGCAGCGGCACGCCGGCATCCATCAGCGCCAGCGACGAGCCACAGACGGTGGCCATCGAGGAGGAACCGTTGGATTCGGTGATCTCCGACACCACGCGGATGGTGTAGGGGAACGCTTCCTTGGTCGGCAGGGTCGGGCGCACCGCGCGCCACGCCAGCTTGCCGTGACCGATCTCGCGCCGGCCGGGGGAGCCGATCCGGCCCGCCTCGCCGACCGAGAAGGGCGGGAAGTTGTAGTGCAGCATGAAGTGCTCGCGGTACTCGCCCGCCAGCGCGTCGATGATCTGCTCGTCCTGGCCGGTGCCGAGGGTGGCGACCACCATCGCCTGGGTCTCGCCGCGGGTGAACAGCGCCGAACCGTGGGCGCGCGGCAGCACGCCGACCTCGACCTCGATCGGACGGACGGTCTTGGTGTCGCGGCCGTCGATGCGGATGCCGGTGTTGAGGATGTTGCCGCGCACCACCTCGGATTCGAGATCCTTGAGGATGCCGGGGGCGACTTCCAGCTCGGCCGCGTCGGTCAGGGCTTCGAGCGCCTTGGCCTTGACCGCGCCGACGGCGGCGTAGCGGTCCTGCTTCTTGACGATCTTGTAGGCCTCGGCCAGGGCGGCGGGGATGCCGGCGGCCTCGAACTTGCCACGCACCACCGCGACCTGCGGCGCCGGCGGGGCCAGCTCCCACGGCTCGGCGGCGGCCTGCTCGGCCAGCTCGATGATCGCCTGAATCACCGGCTGGAAGGCGGTGTGGCCGAAATTGACCGCGCCCAGCATCACCTCTTCCGACAGCTGCTTGGCCTCGGATTCGACCATCAGCACGCCTTCGGAGGTGCCGGCGACGACGAGGTCGAGCGCGCTCTGAGCATTCTCGGCCGGGGTCGGGTTCAGCACGTACTGGCCATCGACATAGCCGACGCGAGCGGCGCCGATCGGGCCCATGAACGGCAGGCCGGACAGGGTCAGCGCGGCCGAGGTGCCGACCATCGCCACGATGTCGGGGTCGTTCTCGAGGTCATGCGACAGCACGGTGCAGATCACCTGCACCTCGTTGCGGAAGCCTTCGGCGAACAGCGGGCGGATCGGACGGTCGATCAGACGGCAGATCAGGGTCTCGCGCTCGCTGGGACGCCCTTCGCGCTTGAAGAACCCGCCCGGGATCTTGCCGGCGGCGAAGGCCTTTTCCTGGTAATTGACGGTCAGCGGAAAGAAATCGACGCCCGGCTTCAGGGACTTCACCCCGACCACGGTGCACAGCACGGTGGTATCGCCATAGGTGGCCATCACGGCCCCGGTGGCCTGACGGGCGACCTTGCCCGTCTCGAGGACGAGCTTGCGGCCGCCCCAGGTGATCTCCTTGCGGTGTACGTTGAACAGCGACATTCTCGTCAGTTCCCTTTTCCTAGGATCGCCGCCGGATTGCGGCGGTCCCGACGTCGTGTAATAGAAACACGGCGACCCGCGTGAAGCCATCTCCACGCGGGTCCCGTCATGGCCGACGTCCGGCCGTCTTTTCGCGATATCCGCTTACTTGCGGAGGCCAAGGCGCGCAATAAGCCCCTCGTACCGCTTCTGGTCTTTCTTCTTCAGGTAATCCAGCATCCGGCGGCGCTGACCGACCATGATCAGCAGGCCACGGCGCGAATGGAAATCCTTCTTGTGCTCCTTGAGGTGCTCGGTGAGATTGCGGATTCTCTCCGACAGGATCGCGACCTGCACCTCGGTCGAGCCGGTATCGCCTTCCTTCGCGGCGAATTCCTTGACCAGTTCCTGGGTGCGTTCAGGGGTGATCGACATCGTCAACTCCTTCATGTCGAGACTGTACCATCACGCGCACCGGGCGGATCAGCCCGTCCTCGATGCGCACCAACGCCACCAGCCGTCCACCGGCCATCGCCCGGCACGGCGTGTCCGGGGCAATTTCGGCCTGCGAAAGGAAGGAAGCCGCGCGTGCCAGGGGCACGGGGCCGCCACTCTGGAGGCGGCGGGCGTCCGCGTCGGTCAGGGCCAGGGCCGGGATGTCGTCCAGCGCGGTCTCGATCGGCAGCAGACAGCTCCGAAGGTCGGCACCTTGCCCCAACTCCCGCAGGGCTTCAAGGGAAATCGACCGGGCCTCGTCGAACGGCCCGCACAGGATCCGCCGCAGCGCGGTGACGTGGCCGACGGTGCCGAGCGCGCGGGCGAGGTCGCGCGCCAGCGAACGGATATAGGTGCCCTTGCCGCAGGCGACCTCGAACACCGCGTGGTCGTCGTCGGGCTGCTCGACCAGCTCGAACCGGTCGATCCGCACCTGCCGCGCCGCCAGTTCCACCGTCTCGCCGGCACGGGCGAGGTCGTAGGCCCGCTCGCCCGCCACCTTGATCGCCGAATAGATCGGCGGCACCTGGGTGATGATGCCGGTAAAGGCCGGCAGCGCGGCGAGGATCGCGGCGCGGTCGGGGCGCCCGGGGGCGGTCGCGACCACCTCCCCTTCCCCATCGTCGCTGCTGGTGGCGATGCCCCAGCGCACGGTCCAGCGATAGGCCTTGGCCCCGTCCATCACGTACTGGACGGTCTTGGTCGCCTCGCCCAGCGCGATCGGCAGCACCCCGGTCGCCAACGGGTCGAGGGTGCCGCCATGGCCGACCTTGGCGGCATCGAACAGGCGGCGCACCTGCGCCACCGCCTGGGCCGAGGACAGGCCGAGCGGCTTGTCGAGCGACAGCCAGCCGTCGATCGGCTGACCCTTGCGTTTCCGCGCCATCCCGCGCCTTTCCTGTGGGCTCTGCCCACACCCGCCAGGAGCCAGCGGCTCCTGGACCTGCCTCGATTATCGAAGCGGGTCCAGGGGCCGCTGGCCCCTGGCGGGTGCGGGCGGAGCCCGCGTTGAATTTGTTTTACTGAGCGTCGTCGAGGTCGCGGGCGACCTCGGGGCTGCGCAGCAGGTCGTCGATGCGCGACGCCTCGTCGAACGAGGTGTCGGCCTGGAACGACAGATCGGGCACGCAACGCAGCTGCACCGCCTGACCGATCTCGTGACGCAGATAGGATCGGGCCCGCTTGAGCCCGGCCAGCACCGGGGCGGGGTCGCCGCCGCCCAGCGGCACCACGAACACGGTGGCGTTGCGCAGGTCGGGGCTGATCCGCACCTCGGTAACGGTGATGGCGCGGCCCTGGAGATCGGGATCGCGGAATTCCCCGCGTTCGATCAGGGCGGCGATGATGTGACGAAGCTCCTCGCCGACCCGCAGCTGACGCTGCGAGGGCGGCTTGCTGGCACGGGTCATGATGTCCTCCGGCCGGGCGGGAAGCGGCGCGACGCCCCCTTACAGGGTCGCCGCGATCTCCTCGATCTCGAAGCACTCGATCACATCGCCGGCGCGGATGTCCTCGTAATTGGCGAAGGACATGCCGCATTCGTAGCCGTCGCGCACTTCCTTGACGTCGTCCTTGAAGCGCTTGAGCTGGGCCAGATCGCCGGTGTGGATCACCACGTCGTCGCGCAGCAGGCGAACCTTGCTGCCCCGCTTGACGACGCCCTCGGTGACCATGCAGCCGGCGACCTTGCCGACCTTGGTGATCGAGAACACTTCGCGGATGGCGGCGTAGCCGAGGAAGCGTTCCTTCAGCTCCGGCGCCAGCATGCCCGACAGCATCTTCTTCAGATCGTCGGTGACGTCGTAGATGATCGAGTAGTAGCGGATCTCGACCCCGTCACGGCGGGCCATGTCGCGGGCCTGCGGATTGGCGCGGACATTGAAGCCGATGATCAGGCCGCCCGAGGCCTTGGCCAGGGTGACGTCCGACTCGTTGATGCCGCCGACCGCCGAATGCAGCAGCCGCACCTTGACCGAATCGTTGCCGATCTTCTCGAGGGTGGCGCTGATCGCCTCGACCGAGCCCTGCACGTCGCCCTTGACCACCACCGGCAGTTCCTTGACGTCGCCGGCCTTGATGGCGACGAACATCTGCTCGAGCGTGCTGCGCTGGGCGAGACGGGCGCGGGCGTCGCGATCGACCCGCTGACGGTAGGACGCGATCTCGCGGGCGCGGGCCTCGTCCTCGACGATGACGAAATCGTCGCCGGCCGACGGCGTGCCCTGAAGGCCGAGCACCTCGACCGGGCTGGACGGACCGGCCTCGCGCAGCGAATTGCCACGGTCATCGACCAGGGCGCGGACGCGGCCCCATTCGGCGCCGGCGACGAACACTTCGCCGACCCGCAGCGTGCCCTTCTGCACCAGCACGGTGGCAACCGAGCCCCGGCCCTTTTCCATCTTGGCCTCGATCACCACGCCCTGGGCGATGCGATCGGGGTTGGCGCGCAGGTCGAGGATTTCAGCCTGGAGCAGGATCGCTTCCTCGAGCTTGTCGAGATTGATCCGCTTCTTGGCCGACACCTCGATCGCCAGCACGTCGCCGCCGAGATCCTCGGTGACCAGTTCGTGCTGGAGCAATTCCTGGCGCACCCGGTC
Organism: Phaeospirillum tilakii; assembly: GCF_042683125.1. Lineage (NCBI taxonomy): Bacteria > Pseudomonadati > Pseudomonadota > Alphaproteobacteria > Rhodospirillales > Rhodospirillaceae > Phaeospirillum > Phaeospirillum tilakii. The sequence goes on along the minus strand of NZ_JBHUIY010000016.1, from coordinate 916 downwards.
GGGATTGGCGTCGGGCTTGTCGATCTTGTTGATGGCGACGATGATCGGCACGCCGGCCGCCTTGGCGTGGCGGATCGCCTCGACCGTCTGCGGCATGATGCCGTCATCGGCGGCAACCACCAGCACGACGATGTCGGTCACCTTGGCGCCACGGGCGCGCATCGCGGTGAAGGCTTCGTGGCCGGGGGTGTCGATGAAGGTGATGCGGCCGCCGCTGTGCATCTGCACCTGATAGGCGCCGATATGCTGGGTGATGCCGCCGGCTTCGCCCGACACCACGTCGGTCTCGCGCAGGGCGTCGAGCAGCGAGGTCTTGCCGTGATCGACGTGACCCATGATGGTGACCACCGGCGGACGCGGCACCCGGGCCTCGTCCTCGTCGGCCTCGCCGCCCAGGCCGAGCAGCACGTCGGCTTCGGAGACGCGGCGGGCCTTGTGGCCGAACTCGGCCACCACCAGCTCGGCGGTGTCGGCGTCGATGGTCTGGTTGATGCTGGCCATCACGCCCATCCGCATCAGCACCTTGATCACGTCGGCGCCACGGGTGGCCATGCGGTTGGCCAGTTCCTGGACGGTGATGGTCTCGGGAATGATCACGTCGCGAATCACCTTTTCAGCGCCGGCCTGCTGATGCTTGAGGCGCTCGCGTTCGCGGGCGCGCTTGACCGCCGCCAGAGAACGGCCGCGCTCGGAGCGGTCGTCGTCGGTCAAGGCGTCGGTGATGGTCAGCTTGCCGGTACGGCGGCGCGGCTCGCTGCGCTTGACCGGGGCGGGCTTGTGGACGGCGGCACGCTTCTTGGCGCGTTCCTCCTCCTCTTCCTCCTCCTCGGTGCGGGGCGGGGGCGGGGCGTCGCCGGCGGCCGGCGCGGCCGCGCCGGCGGGCGCGGCGGGCTTGGTCGCGGCAGCCGCCGGGGCG